>JASIBM010000238.1 GCA_030045175.1 Streptosporangiaceae bacterium
TCGGCGCCCGCCGAGCCCGAGTCGATGATCCCCGACAGCTCCCGCTCGAGCCGGCTCAGCCGGTCGAGGGCGCCTGCGCGCTCCGCCGCCAGGATCTCAGCCACGTTCCCCTGTTCATCCACTCATCCTGGATACCAGCGGTGCCGGAGCGGGATGGGGCGCGGGGGCGGGATGCGGCGCGGGAGCGGGATGCGGCGCGAAGGCGGGATGCGGTGCGGGAGCGGGATGCGGCGCGGGCGGTTTGCGCCTGGGTGGAGTGGCAACCGCGATCGCCGCCTCATTAGGATCGGGCAATGCCAACCCCAGCGGCGGTTGACCTGTCTGGCCGGGTGGCGGTGGTCACGGGGGCCGGTAGCCCGGACGGCATCGGCTTCGCCACCGCCACGCTGCTGGCCCAGCTCGGTTCCGCCGTGATGATCAGCGGCACGACATCACGGATCCACGACAGGGCCGGCGAGCTGCGCGGCGCTGGCTTCGACGCGGCGGGCGTGGCGGGAGACCTCACCGACGCCGACGCCGCGTCCGCTCTTGTCCGCGCCGCCCTGGATCAATGGGGCCGGCTGGACATAGTGGTGAATAACGCCGGCATGATCTCGGCCGCTGTTCCCGTGTTCGAGTCAGGCGCGGTGGACTCTATGGACCTGGCGACCTGGCAGGCGGCGCTCGCGCGCAACCTGACCTCTGCCTTCCTGGTCACCAAGGCGGCGCTGCCGGCGATGATCGGCCGCGGCTGGGGGCGCATCGTGATGGTGGCCAGCGTGACCGGCCCGGTGATGGCGATTCGCGCGGACGCTGGCTACGCGGCCGCCAAGGCGGGCATGGTCGGCCTGGCCCGCGCGACGGCACTCGATGCCGCCGGGCACGGGATTACCGTCAACGCGGTGGCCCCCGGATGGATCGCCACCGGGTCCCAGACCCCGCAGGAGCGTATCGAGGGGCGCCTCACCCCGATCGGCCGGAGCGGCTCACCCGGCGAGGTCGCCGCCGCCATTGCCTGGCTGGCCAGCCCTGGCGCCTCCTACATCACCGGGCAATGCCTGGTCATCGACGGTGGCAACTCGATCGCAGAACAGCGGGCCGCACTAGCCTGACCCGCCGGGCGTCCAGGGACCTGCCGACGACGCTGTCCCGCGGTACGCCGCAGGGCAGGGCGCTGGACTATTAATAGAGCACGCAACGGCGTATCGAAGACCAGCTTGTCGGGCATATGCTCCGGCCATGGCATATTTGTCATGGGTCAGATGTCCGCCAGGATCTCTTGACCGCCCTCGCGGCGCAAGTCACGCCCAGATTACAGTTTGGCGCGCCGCGCGCCTCATGCTTCAGCCCAGCGTACGATTACTCGCCGTCACTCTGGGAACAAGCCTTTCACATCCGAACGCACCCCACAGGGGATAGTCATGAAGGTTGCTGACGATCAGGCACCCGATTTCGCGTCTGACCTGGTGGATCTCTGCCGGACCCCGCTCACGGAGATAACCGAGGCGGGGAGTATGAGAGCCGACGCGCTCGCACGGATACTGGCTGAACATTCGTCGCACCACGTGCCGGTATCAGCCTTCCAATCAGCCATCTGACGGTCGGCTGTTCCTAGCGGGGGGCAGCGAGTGCCTTTTCGGCAATTTGTACTAAAAGTTCACAGTCGGTGTGATCTGTCCTGCGATTACTGTTACGTATACCACGCCGCTGATCAGGGCTGGCGGGACCAGCCGGCGGTAATGAGCGTGGAGACCACGGCCTGGGCGGCGCACCGGATTGCTGAGCATGCCAAGGCGCACGATCTGCGCCAGGTTCACGTTGTCTTGCACGGTGGTGAGCCGCTGCTTGCAGGCCCAGCCCGGCTCGGCCAGATCGCCGCGACCCTGCGCGAGCGACTAGCCGGGGTCTGCGAGCTTGACCTGCGCGTTCACACGAACGGAGTGCTGCTAGACGAGGGCTTCTGTGAGGTGTTCGCTGATCATGGCGTCCGGATCGGGATCTCGATCGACGGGGACCGGGTGGCGAACGACCGGCATCGCCGTTACGCGAGCGGGCGCAGCAGCCATCACCGGGTGGTGCGTGCCATCGACCTGCTCCGCAGCGACAGGTACCGGCACCTGTACCTGGGCCTGCTTTGCACCATCGACCTGGCCAATGAGCCTCTTGCCGTCTACGACGCCCTGCTCGCCCACGAACCGCCGCGGATTGACTTCCTCGCCCCCCATGCCACCTGGGACAATCCGCCACCGCGGCCGCCGGGGGCGCCGGCTGCCTATGCCGACTGGCTGATCGCGATCTTCGATCGGTGGGACAGTGCCGGGCGGCCGGTGGATATCCGGATATTCGATTCGGTGATCCGCACCACCCGCGGCCAGCGCAGCAGGACCGAGGCGATCGGGCTGGGACCGAGCGACCTGATCGTGATCGAGACTGACGGCAGCTACGAGCAGGCCGACTCGCTCAAGGTGGCGTACGCGGGCGCGCCCGCCACCGGCTACGACGTTTTCCGGCACGGTCTGGACGAGGTGGGCGTCCACCCTGGCATCGCGGCCCGGCAGGGCGGCCTGGCCGGGTTGTGTGACGAGTGCCGTCGCTGCCCGATCGTGGCCAGCTGCGGCGGTGGCCTCTACGCGCACAGATATCGCTCGGGCACCGGCTTCGCCAATCCGTCGGTTTACTGCCCGGACCTGATGAAGCTGATCAAGCACATCGGCTTGCAGACCCGCCCGATGGCCGTCCCAGCCAGCGAGCCGGGCCCGGTTCACTTGCTGACCGCCGCCGACGTGGCCGAGCTCGCCACGGGACATGGCGGCGCTGACGCGATCGACCGGTTGTCGCAGGCGCAGCGCAGCCTGCGGCGCGCGCTGATCGCCACGGTGTACCAGCGGGCTAGCACAGACGCTGGCATCGGGCGGGCGACGTCCGCCCGGCTGGCGTCGGCGTGGAACCTGCTCGCACAGGTGGATGAGCAGGCTCCGCAGGCGCTCGAGTCCGTGCTCGGTCACCCTTATGTGCGCACGTGGGCAGCTCGTTGCCTGGAGCGGCTTGGCGTGGCCGCGCCCGGCGGCGCTGCCGGCCAGGCTGGAGGCAGCCTGGCGGAGACCGACCTTGAGTACCTGGCGGCGATCGCGATGGCCGCCGCGATCAGGGCCGGCATCGACGCGCAGGCCGAGATCGCTATCTTGGACGGTTCGCTGCACCTGCCGACCCTCGGCCGCCTCGTGTTGCCAGCCGCGGCTGGGCGGCCGGCGTGCACGATCACGGTAACTGCCGCCGGCGCCGTTACCCTTTCGACCGAGAGCGGCTGGCTGACGCGCGCGCAGGCATCGTCGGCAGGCTTGCGCTTCGGCGGGCCATCGCACGATTTCTGGCAGCCAACCCGGCACCTGCGGGCGCCGGGCATCTGCGTCGTGCTTGAGGACGCCGACCCGTACCGGGACTGTCATCAGTGGCCCGCCGCGCCGCGCTGCTCCGCCCTGGAGCTGAGTCGCTGGCGGCGGGGCTTTCGTACCGCCTGGAGCCTGATCGGCGCGCAGCTTCCGGCCTATCGCGAGGGGCTCGCCGCGGGCCTGGCCGCGATCGTCCCGCTCGCTCCGACGGCAGGTGGCCGGGAGATTAGCTCTGCCGCCAGGCAGGCGTTCGGCGCGGTGGCTGCCGCGCTCCCGGCCGACCCGACCATGCTTGCGCTGCTATTGCTGCACGAGTTTCAGCACGTCAAGCTCGGCGCGATACTGGATATGTACGACTTGTTCGACCGAACCGATTCGCGCTTGTTCAAGGCGCCATGGCGAGATGACCTCCGGCCACTTGAAGCGCTATTCCAGGGCACCTACGCGCACGTCGCGGTGGTCGAGTTCTGGCGTGCGCGCTGCCACGATGGGGGCCCGCGCGCAGCCTCCGCCGCCAGCCACTTCGCCCACTGGCGGGTCGCGACGGCAGAGTCTGTCGAGACGCTGCTCACCTCAGGGTCGCTGACGCCGATGGGCCAGCGGTTCGCCGAGGGGATGCGCGCCACCATCGGCCCCTGGCTCGATGAGGCCCCGCATTCTTAGGTCACTGCGGGCCTGTGGCCAGCGCCCATCCGAAGCCAGCGACGGGCCAGGCGGCCGAACTTAGGCGCATGGGGTAAGTCTCGCCGATCCCGGCTGGTCGCATCTTGTCACGATCTCCCTTCCATTTTGGCGGCGATCGCCCTATCTTGAAATGCTGGGTGACGTAGGGGGGACGATGCTTGCTGGCCAGGAGAGGGGAACGGTTGGTGAGGCGCCGTATTTCTTTCTCAGCTACGCCCACACTCCCAAGATGCCGGATGATCATGGAGATCCCGATAAGTGGATTGCCAAGCTTTACGGCGACCTGTGCAGGAATGTGGTCCAGTTCGCTAGCAGCACATCCGGGGCCGTCGGCTTCATGGATCGCGAGATGCGCGCGGGCACGCATTGGCCGAACCGGCTCGCCCAGGCGCTCTCCTACTGCCGGGTCTTCGTGCCGCTGTACTCGCCTCGCTACTTCGAGAGCGAGGATTGCGGCAAGGAATGGTCCGCTTTCAGCCGACGGGTGCGGAACCAAGCCGCCAAGCGCGACGAGTCCCCGGTGGATGCGATCGTGCCGGCCTTGTGGGTGCCTGTCGATCCAGATCGGCTGCCGCCGGTAGCGAGGTCGATCCAGTTCAGTCACTACTCGCTAGGCATGCGGTACAGCGAGGAGGGCTTCTGGGGAATCATGAAGGTACGACGATACCGGGACGACTACGAGGTCGCCGTGATGCGACTCGCCCAGCACATCGTGCAGGTGGCCGAGCAGACGATGCTCGATCAGGAGAGCCCGGCCGAGTACCACTCGCTGCTTAATGCGTTCGAGATCCGGGCTAGCCCGGGGGCGCCGCGCCCCCCTGATACGGCCAAGCAGGGTGGGCGGCGCATCAACATCATGATCGCGGCGCCGACAACCCAGGACATGCCACAGACCCGCCAGTGCCGTGTCTACTACGGCGCGAGCGAGCGCGAATGGAATCCGTATCATCCGCAGTCGCGGGCTCCGCTCGCGGACTACGCCGCGGACCTGGTCTCACGGCTTGGCTACCGGCCCAACGTGGTTCCGTTTGGCGAAGTGCCCGGCATCGAGGCCACCGGACCGGTCCAGGCCGCGCCCGGGCTGTTCCTTGTCGATCCCTGGGCCGCCGCGACCGACGATCGGGCGACTCGGCTGCGCCAGTATGACGAACATGCCGAGCGCTGGATCAACGTGCTGATCCCGTCGAATCGTGCCGACGAGGAAACCATGGCGGCCGAGCCGACGCTGCGATCCCAGGTAACCGGGGCGCTGAGTCGCATGCTCGGCCGTACCCCGCCCGAGTACAGGCAAGCCGCCAATCGCATCCCGACCCTCGGGGACTTCGCCGACATCTTGCCACCCATGGCCCGGATTGCCGACAACCGATTCCTCCGCGACGCGAGGGCATATCCGCCGAGCGGACCGGCGATGCCGCGGCCCATGCTGCTCGGGCCGCATCCCAACGATTCTGAAGGAACTCCATGAACGACGGCGGCCAAGGCCAGATCATCACTTTCTACTCCTACAAGGGCGGAACTGGCCGTACGATGGCGCTCGCCAATGTCGCCTGGATTCTGGCCAGCAACGGCAAGCGGGTGCTTGCCGTTGACTGGGACCTGGAGTCACCCGGACTGCACAAGTTCTTCCATCCGTTCATCGACCAGGCAGCGATCGTCGCCACGCCAGGTGTCATCGAGATGATCGGCGACTTCGCACACGCAGCGACCAACCCGGAGCCGCGCCCAGGCAACTGGCACGTCGCTTATGCGCGGGTCGTGCCGCACGCGGTCTCCCTGACCTGGGATCACTTCCCGGGGGACGGCACTCTCGACCTGCTGTTCGCCGGCCGTCAGAACCCCGACTACGCCGCCGCGGTCGGGTACTTCGACTGGGACAACTTCTACGACAGGCTGGGCGGCGGTCAGTTCTTTGACGCGATGCGCGACGACATGAAGCGCAACTATGACTACGCACTGATCGACAGCCGGACCGGGCTCAGCGACATTGCCGGGATCTGCACCATCCAGCTGCCCGATGTGCTCGTCGACTGCTTCACCCTGAACGACCAGAGCATCGAGGGAGCCGCGCAAGTTGCCCGTCAGGTGGCGAGTCGTCAGCATCATGCACGAAACATCCGGATCCTTCCCGTGCCCATGCGCATCGAGGACGGCGAGAAAGAAAAGCTAGACATCGGCCGTGCCCTCGCGCGGAAGACGTTCGATCGCCTCCCCGCCGCCTCGCCGACGGAGCGATCCGCGTCGTACTGGGGCTCGGTGGAGATCCCCTACAAGCCGTATTACGCCTTCGAGGAAGCCCTCGCCACGTTCGGTGACGAGCCGGACATGCCGGCGTCGCTGCTTGCCGCGTTCGAACGACTGACGACCGCGATAACCGCGGGCGAGGTCAGCTCTATGCCGCAACTTCCCGAGGAGACCCGGCTTCGCTACCGGCTGGCGTTTACCAGGCGTCAGCCGCCGCCGTCATCGCAACTGTTCCTGAGCTACGTGCCAGAAGACCGGATCTGGGCCGACTGGATCGAGAAGGTGCTGACCGCGTGCGGCGTCACGGTCATGCCGCACAACGCCGCCGAGCCACAGACCACGGAAGAGGCGGCGAGCACCGCACGGGATCTCGGTGCTGCTACCCGGACCGTTGTCGTGCTCTCGGCGGCGTACCTGCGCTCGCAGGGGGCAAAGGAAGCCTGGGCAGCTGTGAGCGCAGCCAACACGCCAGGGGGACTCGGCCAGCTTGTCGCGATCCGGGTTGATGAGGTCAGGCTCCCCCCTCCCTTCGCGGACTACAACACCGTCGACCTCGCCGGGCTTGATCAGGAGCGGGCTGTCAGCGTGCTGACCCGGGCGCTCGGCCTGTCACCCCTCCCGTCGCAACAAGATGGCCCTAGCGAGGGCGAGCTGAGATACCCGGGCGCCGCTCCGGCCGTCTGGGGTGGCGTCCCCGGCCGTAACAGCGACTTCACCGGCCGCGGTGTGCTCCTCGAACGGCTCAGGGACCAGCTCATCCGCGGTGGTAAGGCGGTGGTCGTCGCCCAAGCCTTGTACGGCCTGGGCGGGGTCGGCAAGACGCAGATCGCGCTGGAGTACGCGCATCGCTTCAAGGCGGACTACGACCTGGTGTGGTGGATCCGGGCTGAGGGAGGTAGCAGCCAGATTAGCCAGTCGCTCGCAGAACTGGCCGGTCGGCTTGGCTTCCAGGTCGGCGACAACGTCGGCGAGGCCGTGCGCGAGGCGCTCGACGCGCTGCGCCGCCGCGATACCGGCCATCGTTGGCTGCTTGTTTTCGACAACGCCGACGACCCGAAGGATCTCCAGCCGTTCCTGCCTTCCGGCCCAGGGGACGTCCTGATCACCTCGCGGAACCAGGCCTGGACTCAGCTTGCCGAGTCACTTGAGGTTGACGTCTTCACCCGGGAGGAAAGCGTGGCGCACCTGCTGATGCACGTGCCCCAGCTCGATCCGGCCGACGCCGACCACATCGCGAATTCCCTGGGCGACCTGCCGCTCGCCATCGAGCAAGCTAGCGCGTGGCTGTGCGAGACCGGAATGTCCGCGGCGGCATATGCCGAGCAGCTCGATACCGAGTACGCCCGGGTCATGTCGCTGAGCGAACCGCCGCTCGATTACCCTGTCTCGGCGGCCATCACCTGGAACATGTCACTCGAGCAACTCCAGCGGCGGTCGCCTGCCGCGATCCGGCTGCTCCAGCTGCTCGCCTTCTTCGCCCCCGGTGAGATATCACTCGACCTGCTGTACAGCGACGCGATGCTCGATGCGCTGGAGCCGTTCGACGCGACCCTGGTCGAGCGGATCGTGCTCGGCGGAGTGATCAGGGAAGCAAGCAGGTACGCGCTGGTCCGGGTGGATCAGGCCAGCAACTCTATCCACATTCACCGCCTGGTGCAGGCAGTGGTCCGCGCGCCGATGAGCGAAGTCGAGCGGCACGAAGCCCGGCATGACGTGCACAAGATCCTTGCCAGCAGCCGCCCGAGTAGTATCGACAACCCGGCCAACTGGCCGCGATACAACGCGATTTGGCCGCATTTGCGGCCGTCTCGTGCCGCCGAGTGCAAGGAAGAGCCGACCAGGCAGTTGCTTATCGAGCAGGTGCGCTACCTCGGTCGGCGAGGTGAGCTCGACGCCGGCCTGGAGCTGGCCAACGAGCTCAAGGCGATCTGGACCGCCGATCTCGGCGCGGACCACAGGATCACGCTGCACCTGCGCTTCCAGCGAGCGAACCTGCTGCGATTGAAAGGGCGGCTGCGTGAGGCACGCGACGAGGACGA
>JASIBM010000239.1 GCA_030045175.1 Streptosporangiaceae bacterium
TGGGACCGGCCATCCTGGCCGGGGACGCGCTGCTCGCGCTCGCCCAGGACCTGCTGCTGGAGGGTCCCGCCGCGCAAGGGCCGTGGGCGGCCCGCTGCCTGCTCGCCGCCGTGCAGCGGCTGATCGCCGGCCAGGGCGCGGACCTGGCGTTCGAGCGCCGCGACGACGTGACGGTCACCGAGTGCCTCGACATGGCCGGGGATAAGACGGCGGCGCTGATGGCGTGCGCGTGCAGCATCGGCGCGATCTACGTGGGCGCCCCGGCCAGCATCGCGATGGCGCTGGCCGACTTCGGGGCGCACGTCGGGCTGGCGTTCCAGCTCACCGACGACCTGCTCGGCATCTGGGGCGCGCCGGAGGTGACAGGCAAGCCGGTCAGGTCCGACCTGCGGGCGAGGAAGAAGTCGCTGCCGGTGGTGGCCGCGCTGGTAAGCGGGACCGAGGCGGCGAGCGAACTGGCCGCGCTGCTCGCCTTGCCCGGCGAGCTGACCGAGGATCAGCTGCTCCGGGCGGCCGGGCTGGTCAGCGAGGCGGGCGGCCGCAAGTGGGCCGAGGCCGAGGCGGACGCGGCGCTTGAGTCCGCGGTGCGGCGGCTGGACCAGACGGGGCTGCCCGAGGACGTGCGGGCCGAGTTCGCCGGGATCGCCGAGTTCATCACGGAACGGCAATGGTGACGCGCGACGTGACGATGACCGCGGGTACGGCGGGGGTTCCGGGGGTCGTCCCCCGGGCAGGCACAGCGGGTGTCGCTGACGTCGGCGCGCTCGCCCGCACGACCCTGGACCGCGCGCGGCGGCACCTGCTCGGCCTGCAGCATGCCGAGGGCTGGTGGCAGGGCGAGCTCGAGACCAACGTAACCATGGACGCCGAGGACCTGCTGCTGCGTGAGTTCCTCGGGGTGCGCACGGCCGAGCAGACCGCGGCGGCCGCCCGGTGGATCAGGTCCTGTCAGCGTTCGGACGGCACCTGGGCGAACTTCCTCGGCGGCGACGCCGACCTGTCCACCACCGTCGAGGCGTACGTGGCGCTGCGGCTCGCCGGGGACGCCCCGGACGCGAGTCACCTGCTGATCGCGGCCGCGTGGATCAGGAAGGCGGGCGGCATCCCCGCCGCCAGGGTGTTCACGAGGTTCTGGTTGGCGATGTTCGGCCTGTGGTCCTGGGACGAGCTGCCGGTCATGCCGCCGGAACTGATCTACCTGCCGGCCTGGTTCCCGCTGAACGTCTACGACTGGGCGTGCTGGGCGCGGCAGACGATCGTGCCGCTGACGATCGTCGGCTCGTTCCGGCCGGCCAGGGCGCTGCCGTTCGAGCTTCCCGAGCTCTACCCCGGCAGTGCCGGCTCGTCGGGAGCGAGTGCGGGAGCGGGCGGGGGAGCGGGCGCCGGCGCCAGGCCGGACCCGTGGGCCAGGGCGTTCCTTCGGCTCGACCGGGCGCTGCACGGCTACGAGCGCTACGTCAGGCCGCGCCGCCCGGCCGCCGCGGTCCGCGCCGCGGCGCTTCGCCGTTGCGCCGAGTGGATCATCGCACGGCAAGAACGCGACGGCTGCTGGGGCGGCATCCAGCCGCCGTGGGTGTACTCGCTGATCGCGCTGCACCTGCTCGGATACGACCTGGATCATCCGGTGATGCGGCGCGGGCTCGAGGGCCTTGACAGGTTCACGATCTGGGAACAGGCCCCCGACGGGCCGGTCCGGCGGCTTGAGGCGTGCCAATCGCCGGTCTGGGACACGGTGCTCGCGATGATCGCGCTCGCCGACGCCGGCCTGCCCGCCGGTCACCAGGCGCTCGCGGCCGCGGCCACCTGGGTGCTCGGCGAGGAGATCAGGGGGCCGGGCGATTGGCAGGTGCGCAGGCCGGGGCTCGCGCCCGCTGGCTGGGCCTTCGAGTTCGACAACGACGGGTACCCCGACATCGACGACACGGCCGAGGTGGTGCTCGCGCTCGGCCGGGTGCGACTGCCCGAGGGGAGCACAACGGCCGCGATCGAGCGCGCCAACGCCTGGCTGATCGGCATGCAGTCGCGGGATGGCGGCTGGGGCGCGTTCGACGCGGACAACACGTCCAAGCTGGTGTCCAGGCTGCCGTTCTGCGACTTCGGCGAGGTGACCGACCCGCCGTCCGCCGACGTCACCGCGCACACGGTCGAGGCGCTCGTGGCGCAGGGGCTGGGCACGAGCCTGCCGGTGCGCCGGGGCGTCTGCTGGCTGCTGCGCAACCAGGAGCCTGACGGCTCCTGGTTCGGCCGCTGGGGCGCGAACTACGTTTACGGTACCGGGGCTGTCGTGCCCGCGCTGATCACGGCCGGGGTCCTGCCTGGCAAGCCGGCGATCAGGCGCGCGGTGGCCTGGCTGATCAGCCACCAGAACCCGGACGGCGGCTGGGGCGAGGACCTGCGCTCCTACGAGGACCCGAGCTGGGCTGGACGGGGGGAGTCGACGGCGTCCCAGACAGCCTGGGCGTTGCTCGCGCTGATCGCGGCGGGGGGCGAGGACGCGATGCGCAGCGCGGAACGCGGCGTCGCCTGGCTCGTCGCCACTCAGCGTGCCGACGGAACCTGGGACGAGCCGCTGTTCACCGGCACCGGGTTTCCCGGTGATTTCTACATCAACTACCACCTGTACCGGCTGGTGTTCCCGGTCAGCGCGCTCGGCCGCTACGTGGGGCTAACCTCGGGCGCCGGCGGTGCTGGCCTGGCCGGCGGAGCCGGCGGTGGTGCTACATGAGCGGCCTGGTGGTCAGCGGGGTCGGCACCGGGCTAGCCGGCGACCTTCGGGCCGGCGACCTCGTCATCGGGTCCGTCGTGACCGATGGCCGGGCCAGTCGGACCGGCTCGCCGGTGAGCTGCCGGTCGGCGCCGCTGCTCGCGGGCGAG
>JASIBM010000240.1 GCA_030045175.1 Streptosporangiaceae bacterium
AAGCCGGGCCAGCCTGACCGTGGGCCGGCATCGGCAAGCTTGGCGCATACGACAGGAATCCCGCCGGCGTGACCCAGTTGCTCATACCCACGAGCATGCATCACCAGCGCACCCCAGGAAACCCGGCTCCGGGCACCCCAAGCGGGTCGCCGAGCACCGTCAGCTGGCTCGGGGAGTTCCGGGGGTCGCCCCCCGGCCCGGGGGGTTCCGGGGGGTCGCCCCCCCGGGCAAATACTGCGGCCCCCGGCGAAGGCGACCGAAGGTCGCCGAGCAACATCAGCCGGCTCGGGGGGTCCGGGGGGGCCGCCCCCCGGCCCGGGGGGTTCCGGGGGGTCGCCCCCCCGGGCAAATACTGCGGCCCTCGGCGAAGGCGACCGAAGGTCGCCGAGCAGCATCAGCCGGCTCGGCGGAGGCTCGGGGATTTGAACCCCGGATGGGCGCGAACCCAAACCGCATTAGCAGTGCGGCGCCATAGACCGGACTAGGCGAAGCCTCCTCGGCCCTCTGCGGGAAATCCCCAGAGTACCGTGTAGCGCTGGTCGGCCCGCGCGGGATACCGCCTCGCCGGCTGGTCCCGCTGTCGGCGGCGCACCGCCGAACCGACCGCTGACTCAGGGTACCGGTAGCACCGCGATCGCCGCAAAGCAACCCGCACGGCCGCCAGGCCGACTCGCCAGACGACAACGTGGGGCCCTTACTGTCGCCGCAGCAGCAGCTAGGGCCCCACGTTGTCGTGGCCCGGCAGGGATCCGGATCGAGCGGGCACCGGGCACATCCGCACCGCCGCCCGCGGTCAGCGAACCTCGATCACCTCGTACTCGCCGTGCGCGTAGGAGTCCCGCATCCTGGTCTTGGCGAACTTGCCCACGCTCGTCTTGGGCACCTCGGAGATGAACGACCAGCGTTCGGGTAGCTGCCAGCGCGGCACCCGTTCCGCCAGGAAGGCGCGAAGCTCTGGCGCCGTCGTGGTGGCGCCGGGAGCCAGCACGACGGCGGCGAGCGGACGCTCCCCCCAGCGCTCATCAGCGACGCCGATCACCGCCGCCTCGAGCACGTCGGGATGCGCCATCAGCGCGTTCTCTAGTTCCATCGACGAGATCCACTCGCCGCCTGACTTGATCACGTCCTTGGCCCGGTCGGTGAGCGTGACGTAGCCGAGCCTGTCGATCGTGCCGACATCTCCGGTGCGCAGCCAGCCGTCCCTGAACTTGGCGGGGTCGTCGTCCTTGTAGTACGCCCCCGTAATCCAGGGCCCACGCACCTCAACCTCGCCGACCGCCTCGCCGTCATGCGGCAACGGGTCGCCGGCGTCGCCGATCAGCCTGGCCTCCACGTCGCAGATCAGCCTGCCGGCCGTGCCACGGTAGCTCCACGCCTCCTCGCCTTCGGTGCCAGCAGGCGGATAGGCGACGCTGCCGAGCGGCGACGTCTCCGTCATCCCCCAGGCCTGCAAGATGAAGACCCCGAGTTCCTTCTCGTACGCCTCCATCAGCGAGCGAGGCACCGCCGAGCCGCCGCAGGGCACGACTCGCAGTGAGCTCAGGTCGCCACCCTCCGCGCGAACGTGCTGGAGCAGGGCGTTCCAGATCGTCGGCACCGCTCCGGCCACCGTGGGCCGCTCCGCCTCGATCAGCCGGACGAGCGGCTCAGGCTGCAAGAACCGATCCGGCATGACCAGGCCCGATCCCGCCATGAGGGCCGCGTAGATCAGTCCCCACGCGTTCGCGTGGAACATGGGCACCACCGGCAGGACTCGGTCCCGCTCGGACAACGCGAAGACCGAGCCCATGCAGACAGCCATCGAGTGCAGGTGCATAGACCGGTGGCTATACACCACGCCCTTCGGGTGGCCGGTCGTCCCGCTGGTGTAGCACATCGCCGCCGCGGCTCGCTCGTCCACCTCAGGCCAGTCGAACGTGTCGGGCTGCACCGCGAGCAGCTCCTCATAGGAGTGCACCTGGCGGCCCTCGCCCGCCAGGCTGGCCAGCAGCGGCGGATCCACCGGGCCCTCCGGGTGCGACACGATCACGTGCCGGATCGCGCCCGCGTGCGGCAGCACCCGGGCCAGCAGGGGCACCAGGCTCGAGTCGACGATGACGACGTCATCTCCCGCGTGCGCGGCGATGTAGCCGATGACCTCGGGGTCCAGCCGTAGGTTGAGCGTGTGCAAGACGGCGCCCATTGACGGGATCGCCAGGTAGGCCTCCAGGTGCTCCGCGTTGTTCCACATCAGCGTCGCGACCCGCTGGTCGCCATCGACGCCGAGCGCCCGCAGCGCGCCGGCCAGCTGTGCCGCCCTGGCACCGGTCCTGGAGTAGCTCTGGCGGCGCACGCCGCTGGCGGTCAGGGTCACCACTTCCCTGTCGCCGTAGACAGTGCTGCCGTACCGCATGATCCTGGTGACGGTCAGCGGGACATCCATCATGGTGCTGCGCACGGACAACCTCCTGCGAACTGCGCTCTCTAGCCGCCGTGCCCCGGCCATGGCGGCCGGGTCCGCCAGAGATCTTCCCTGAGCTTACGTTTCAACCTCGCCCTGCGTGGCAGTGCTCGGGTCGAAACGTAAGCTGAGCTTACGTTTTAACCCACCCTGCGTGGCAGTGCTCGGATCAAAAACGTCAGCTGGGTGGATACTCCCACGTTGCGGGCGGAACGTCACCGGCAACCGGGCAATGGCACCGTTATCGCACGCGATCCGGCGCGTAGATCGCGGTGGATTCCGCGAGCAGGTCGCGGTCGGCGCGGAGCTTGGCCACCGCGCGGGAAACCGTGCTCTTCACCGTGCCCTGGCTGACGCCGAGGACCTCAGCCACCTCGGCCTCGGTCATGTCCTCGAAGAAGCGCAGCACCACGGCCGCGCGCATGCGCTGCGGCAACCGGTCGATGGCCCGCTTGAGCATGTCGCGCAGCTCGCTGTCACCGGACGTGTCGGCTACCGGCAGATCGGGGATCTCGTCGGTCGGGTACTCGTCGACCTTGCGCCTTCGCCACCACGAGATGTGCGTGTTGACGAGCGCGCGACGCACGTAGCCATCTATCGCCGCGCGATCCTCGATCCTGTCCCATGCCTGATATGTCTTGGCAAGGGCGGACTGGACCAGATCTTCGGCGTCCGCGAGGTTGCCGGTCAGCAGGTATGCGGTCCGCAGCAGCGCCCGCCCGCGCGAGTTCACGTACTCGCGGAAGTCGGCGTCGCCGACCCCGACAGCGGAGAACTGGCGCGGCACTATTCCCGGACGGTGCTTACGCTGGTCACCGTGATCGCCCCCGACGCCCACACACCAACCGTACCCACGACTCTCCGCAGATGACCTGCTACCCCCGGTAACGCATCCCCGGTCAGCACCATGTTTTCGAAAAGGGCGTGTCAGCCAACTCCGGTCACTATGGTGCCCTGGCTAGACCTAGTCGCCGAAAAGAGCTCCGGCGCGCAGTTCTCGCCCAATCTAGCTCTCGCGCTAGATAGGGCCATACAACGCCAGAAGCACGCTCACCCGGGCTGGGCGCGCAGGAACCGCCCGAAGTGGGGGACGGTGAACGCGATCAGACCTCGTTCGGAGCTGTAGATCAGGCCCTTCTTGATCAGGCTGTCCCTGGCCGGCGACACGCTCGACGGCTTCCTGCCCAGCTCGTCGGCGACCTGCGCGGTCGGAACGGGGTCGTCGCCGAGCGCCGCCATGGCCCGCATGTACTCTCGCTCGGCGGGCGTCGCGCGCTCGTACCTGCTGCCAAAGAAGCCGACCGCTAGCTCTCCCTCGGCGAGCGGCGCGGCGACGTCGACGTCGCCCGGCGTCACCGGGCTCGCCGCTGCCACATCCCAGGTCACCTTGCCGTAAGCCTGCACGAAGTACGGGTACCCGTCGGCCGCCGCGTACAGCGCGTCGAGCGCGGCGGGCTGAAAGTCGGCCCCCTCCCTGCGGGCCGGCGCGAGCAGGGCGACGTCGGCGGCTTGCCGATCAAGGCGATCAATCATTACATAACGGAACAGCCGCTCGGAGTAGCTCTTGCTGGCTGAGAGCACAGACGGCAGGTGCGGCAGCCCCGCACCGACGACGATCAGCGGGCCGCCGTTCTGCGACAGCTCGTGCGTCGCCGCGCACAACGCCGATATGTCAGGCGACGGCACGTCTTGCATCTCGTCGATGAACAACGCGATCCCGACGCCCAGGTCCGCGGCTACCGACGCCGCGTCGGTGAGCAGCTCGGTCAGGTCGATCTCCAGGTCGCCGGAATCCGCCCGGCCCCTGGCCATCGGCACGTCGATGCCAAGGTGGCTGAGCTGCGCGCCCGAGCCCTTGGCGGCCCTCGGGTCGCGCGCCATGAACGCCTTGAGCACGCCGAGGAAGTCGTCGATCCTGGCCGGCGCCCGGTGCCGCGGCGCGAGCTCCCTGATGGCCATGTGCAGCGCCCCGCCGACCGGCCTGCGGATCGACTGGTCCGGACGGGCCTCGATCTTGCCTGTGCCCCACAGCCGCTGCATCGCCATCGAGCGGAACGCGTTCAGCAGCACCGTCTTGCCCACGCCGCGCAGTCCAGTCAGCACTATGCTGCGCTCTGGCTTGCCGCGCGCGATGCGCTCGAGCACGACCTCGAACTGGGCAAGCTCAACGTCCCGGCCGGCCAGCTCGGGCGGTCGCTGCCCGGCGCCGGGGGCGTAGGGGTTCCGCACCGGGTCCACGGCATAGGAGCCTATGGGCCGCTCTAGCGGTTTCCCTAGATTGGCGTAGAGAACGCTCGATCGGCGTGTCGCGGCGTGGCTATCTCGGCCGGCCAGGTTCAGACTGACCGAGCTTGCTCAGGTACTCGTTGTACGCGGCGAGTTGCTCATCATCTTCGTCGATGTCGGCGCTGGGTGACGTCGCGCCAGGCACGACGGTGGCCCGCCGGGCCGCCTCCAGCCAGCCGTGCGTGCGGGCCGACGCGCGCGTGTCCGTGCTCCACATCACGAAGACGATCATCATCAGCGCGAACATGACCCCGTCGCCACCCACCCACATGACGGCGCCGCCGGCGTGCAGGTCGGCGACGGCCGAGCCTGCCCAGGCCGGCCTGGGCCCGGCCGGCAGCCCAGGCGAGGCGCGGTTGCCGTAGCTGAGCACCACTCCCGCGAAGGTGTCCACCGGCATCACAAGGAACAGCAGGATCAGCCGAACAGGGTAGGAGAGCCGCCACTTGATCGGCTCGGACCCGATGATCGGCAAGAAGAACAGGTATCCCACGATGAGGAAGACCACGTGCTCGCTGTCGTGCGCGAGCTGATCACGCGCCGTGAGGTTGGCCAGAGCCGTCAGGTGGGCAGCGATGATCGCGACGGCGTAGGCGACGATCCCGAACACCGGCCAGGTCAGGAAGCTGACGGCAGGCGAGCGCAGCGCCCGCTTGACCCAGGTGTGCAGCGGATTGCGGCTTGCGTGCAGGACCAGCGTGATCGGCTGGCCGAAGATCAGCAGCGGCGGCGCGATCATGATCAGCATCAGGTGCTGGACCATGTGGTCCCAGAACAAGATGTCGTCGTAGCTGCCGATGCCGCTGCACAGCGCGACCAAGATGACCGCGAGCCCGGCAAGGAACATGCCCGTCCGCCAGCGCGGCCATGGCCGGGCTGGGTGCTTACGCGCTACTCGGCGAACGCCCCACAGGTACAACGCGACCGCAAGGACCAGCGGGATCACGACCGCCGGGGCGAACCGCCACTGCGTGGCTGCGGCCTGCCAGCCAAACGGCGGGAGCATCGGACCTCCTTCGCCCTGGAGCCTACCCGCCCCCCGCCCCGCCACCGCGACCCAGGGCCAGATGCCCGGAAACCCCAGCAAGGGCCCCACGCTGGGGTTCACCCTGGGGCGAGCCGAGGTGAGATTGCCCGGCTTGCAGGCAAATGCCCGTAGATCACGGGAGGCGTGGTGTCCAGCGGAGGGCGTGATGTCTAGCAGGGGGTGTGGCGGAGGGTGTGGGATTCGAACCCACGAGGACGCTCACACGCCCTGGCCGCTTTCAAGGCGGCTGCACTAGTCCACTATGCGAACCCTCCATGTGGACTCTACGATAGCGCCGACAGCGGGAACCGCTCCTTTCATGCTCACCTCACGGTCGGCCGGCGAGGGCTCCGCCCCCGGTCACTCGGTACCACCGCGCGCGCGGGCACGACGCTTGCCCTCGTGCATCGCCTGCACCCTGGCGACCGGTATCTGGTGACCCTCCGATATGAGATCCTCGCTCAGCCGCTGCGGCCCGGGCATCAGGGCGGCCCACGGGTCCGGGTCAGCCGGCGCGACGGTGTGAATCGTGAAGTCGGCGGGGACGGCCGATCCGAGGTCATCCCAGGCGAGCGGGAACGAGACCGGCAAGCCGGGGCGGGCTCGCGGGCTGTAGGCGGCCACGACGGTCGCGCCGCCAGCCCTGGTCGAGTCGAGGAACACCTTGCCCTGGCGGTCCGCGATGATGAAAGCCGTCGTGGCGAGCGAGGGATCGAGTCGCTCGGCGCGCGCGGCGAGAGCGCGGGTGGCCGCGGCCACGTCCTCGCTCGTCGCGTCGGCTATCGGCACGAAGACGTGCAGGCCCTTGGCGCCGCTCGTCTTCACGGCGCCAGCTAGCCCGGCATCGGCTAGCACCTCGCGCACCAGCCACGCGGCGCGGACGGCCGACTCGAAGGCGTCGGCAGCGGGCGGGTCGATGTCGAGCACCAGGTATGAGGGACGATCCCAGCTATCGGCGCGAACCAGGGTCGGGTGGTACTCGACCGCGCGCTGGTTGGCGAACCACAGCAACGTGCGCCGGTCGTCGCAGAGCGCGTAGGAGATCTCGCGCTTGGAGGCCTCCGCCCACATCCGCACTACCTTGATCCACGGTGGCGCGTAGCCAGGGAGGTTCTTCTGCATGAACGGAGGCTGGCCGGGCCGTACCCGGACGACAGAAAGCGGCCTGCCGCGCAGTCCGGCGATCATCGGGGCCGCCATGGCGTCCAGGTAGTCCACCAGGTCGCGCTTGGTGGCGCTGGCCCCGTCGAACAGCGGCTGGTCGAGGTGCGTGAGCGGAACGCCGTCCCGTTCCTCCGCGCCGGACACGCTAGGCACCGTAGTCGAAGAGCAGGGCGAGGGCGTCATCGAGCCTGCGCAGCGTGCCGGCCGATACCCGGCCAACGGGCTCGGCTCCGAGCCGGTCGCGCCTGACCCGCACCACCGAGTAGGACTCCAGGTGGCCAGATACCTGATCCGCGCTGGTCAGGGCGACGATGTAGGGGGACTCCATGAGGTCGGGCCGGTCACTGACCCGGACCACCACCGGGTGCCCGGTGATCGCGCTGAATCCGTCATTACTGACGATAACCACGTAACCGGCGCGTCCAAGGCCTTTATGGGCGAAGACGTCGCCTCGATTCACGCAGCGCCCTTCCCCGCCTCCGGGACGCTGAAGTCTTGCTCGCTTGCCTCGGTCCAGAACATCCAGGCCTGATCGGTGCCCCGGTCAAACTCGGCGACCGAGGCGGCCGCATCCCGCTGCACCTTCTCCCTGGCGCACCGAGACATCCACGCGGACATTGGCAGCCCAGCCCGGTCAGCCTCAGCCTTGGCTTGCCGATACGTGCGCTCGTCCATGCTGATGCTGAAGGTCTTCACAGCCATGGCGATAACGCTATCAGGGCATGATGCCAGCATGCGCGCTATCGTCACCGCCGCTCCCGGCGGACCCGATGTCTTGCGGATCGCCAGCGTCCCCGACCCCGTCCCGGCCGCGGGGGAGGTCGTCATCGACATCGCGGCCAGCGGCGTGAACCGGGCGGACATATTGCAGCGGCAAGGTGGCTACCCGCCGCCGCCAGGCGCGCCTTCGTACCTGGGGCTGGAATGCTCGGGCCGGATCGCCGGGATTGGCGACGAAGTCACGGGCTGGCGGATTGGCGACGAGGTGTGCGCGCTGCTCTCGGGCGGCGGCTACGCCGAGCGGGTCGCCGTGCCAGCCGGGCAGGTGCTCCCGGTGCCCGGCGGGGTGAGCATGGTCGAGGCGGCGGCGCTACCCGAGGTCGCCTGCACCGTCCACGCCAACGTGGTCACGCTGGCCGGCCTGCGCGCGGGCCAGACGCTTCTCGTGCATGGCGGCGCGAGCGGCATCGGCACCATGACCATCCAGCTAGGCCGCGCTCTCGGCGCCAGGGTGGCCTGCACGGCCGGCTCGAAGGACAAGCTCGACGCCTGCCGTGAGCTCGGCGCAGACCTGGCGATCTGCTACCGGGACGAGGACTTCGTCGCGGCGATCAACGAGTTCACCGGCGGGAGCGGCGCCGACGTCATCTTGGACATCATGGGCGCCGCCTACCTGGAACGGAACGTAACGGCGCTGGCCACGGGTGGTCGCCTCGTCGTGATCGGGATGCTGGGCGGCGCCCGCGCCGAGCTCGACCTGAGTGCGCTGATGCGCAAGCGGGCTAGCGTGCACTCGACGTCGCTGCGAGCCAGGCCGACCAGCGAGAAGGCGGCGATCGTGGCCGACGTCCGCGACGAGGTATGGCCGCTGCTCGAGAGCGGGCGCGTCCGGCCGGTGATCGACACGATCTTTCCGCTCGCGCAGGCGAGCAACGCGCACCAGCGGATGGAGGCGGGCGAGCACATCGGCAAGATCCTGCTCAGCCCGCGTTCTAACCAGAGCACTGCCAGCCAGGACGAAGTCAAAACGTAAGCTCAGGCTGACGGTCCGCCCCGAAGATGCGCCACGAGGTGATCACCGACAGACTAGGGGGATGAGCCAAGAAACTGAGTCTGGCGGGCAATCGCTCGCCAAAGTAGTGGTCGTCGGTCCTGATGGCGTTGCGGTCGAGAGTGACGGGTCAGAGGCGGCGGGCGAGCGCGCGGTCACGGAGATGGTCGAGCAACCCGCCAAGGTGATGCGCATCGGCAGCATGATTCGCCAGCTACTCGAGGAGGTCAAGGCCGCCCCGCTGGACGAGAAAAGCCGGGCCAGGCTGAGGGAGATCCACACCAGCTCGATCAAGGAACTCCAGGACGGGCTCGCCCCAGAGCTCGTCGAGGAGCTCGAGCGACTGTCCCTGCCGTTCGCCGAGGACGAGATTCCAAGCGAGGCCGAGCTCAGGATCGCGCAGGCGCAACTCGTTGGCTGGCTCGAAGGCCTGTTCCACGGCATCCAGACAACCCTGTTCGCCCAGCAGATGGCCGCGCGGGCGCAGCTCGAGCAGATGCGCAGGGCGTTGCCGCCAGGGATGATGCCAGCCTCCGAGGAATCACAGCCCCGGACGGGTCCCTATCTGTAGGGCGGGTCCCCCAGGGCCATGCCCTGAGCCGGCCGACCTGATCCGCTCAAGCCATGACGCGGCGTCGGCGAAGGACGGATCGGCGAGCGCTCCGTCCGTAAGCGACACAGCCGTCGCCGCATCCCGCCCGGCGCCCGGTATGTGGCGCGCTCCCGGCACCGCGGCGCCGCCCGCCCTGGCATAGCTGCCGAGGAACCTGACCTCACTGCAGGCACGCCGCAGGCCCATGAGTGCCTCGCCAACGCCTGGCGCGCGCACGTGGCCCTCGCAGTCGATGAAGAAGCAGTACCTGCCGATGCCCTCGCCGGTCGGGCGCGACTCGATCCTGCTGAGGTTGACCCCGCGCAACGCGAACTGGCCGAGGATGTCCATCAGCGCGCCGGGGCGATCGTCGGCGAGGAAGGCGATGACCGAAGTCCGGTCAGCTCCGGTCGGGGCAGGAGCCGGGCCGACGGGGCTCACCTCGACGAACCTGGTGACCGCGCTCGCCTTGTCACTGATGCCCGCCGCGAGAACCACTAGGTCGTAGTGGCTGGCAGCGAAGCTTCCCGCTAGCGCCGCGTCGAGCTCGAAGTCACAGACCTGCCTGGCGGCGTCGGCGTTGGACAGGGCAGGCAACCAGCGTGCGCCTGGCAGGTGCCCGGCCAGCCACCGACGGCACTGCGGCGCGGCGACCGGATGCCCGCCGACGGTCTTGATGTCGGAGAGCGCCGTGCCCGGCCTCGCCAGCAGCGCGAACTCAACCGGCACGAGGACCTCGGCGCGGATGAGCAGCGGCGGATCGGCCGCCAGCTCGTCCATGGTGGCGTTGACGCCACCTTCCACCGAGTTCTCGATCGGGACCACGGCACGGCCGGCGTGCCCGGTGCGGACGGCGTCGAACGTCGCCTCGATGGAGGAGCACGGAACCGGCATGAGCTCACCACCCGGATGCAGGGCGCTCACCGCCTGCTCGCAAAACGTGCCGCGTGGCCCGAGATAGGCACAGCTGCCCGGGGCCTGACGGCCGGTCCGCCCCGGCGCGCTCATCGGACCGGCGACTGCCACGGCTTGCGAACGGCCAGCGCGCGGGCCACGTCGGCAAGCTGATGCGCCCGATGCAACTGAGAGCGAAGGTCGGTGCCGGTAGCCCGGTGCTCGAGCGGCACGAGCACCTCGGTGACCCGCATGCCCTTGCGGAGCAGGTCGATGGTCAGGCCCGTCTCGGCGCCCCAGCCGGGCGCGAGCGGCCGCGCCGCCTCGAACGCCGCCCTGGTCAGGCAGCGCTGGCCGTTCAGCGGCTCGGCGGGCCGCCACCCGGTAGCTCGCTCGACGCCAGCCCCGGCCAGGCCGAGCACGAGGCCGTGGCCACCGCGCTTCACCCGCGTGCTGAAGATCGCGATCGTCATGTCCGCCTGGCCGGCCAGCACGGGCTCGGCCAGCGGCCCAGCCAGCCCGGCCGTCTCACCCAGGTCGGCGTCGAGGAACAGCAGGTGCCTGCCGACCGCGTCGCGCCGGCCCGCACGCTCGGCCTCGATGACCCTGACCAGCTCGGCGCCGGTTTCCATGGCCGCCGCCTTGCCCCGGCTGCGGCCATGCCTGGCGACGATGGCGCCAGCCGCCGCGGCCAAGCTTGATGTCCCGTCGGCCGAGCCGTCGTCAACGACGACGACAAGGTCGACATCCGGTATCAGCGCCGCTCCGCGCACGGTGGCGCTGATCCGATCGAACTCGTTCCTGGCTGGAATCACGACGGCCAGGTGGCCGCGTGGCGACATGGCTGCTAGCCCACCGCCTGCGCGGGATTGTCCACCACGGTGAACACGGCCTCGAGCCCGGTCACCTGCAAGATCTTCCTGACGGCGGGACGAGGCGAGGCCAGCTCCAGGTCACCTCCCGCCTCGCGAGCCTGACGATGCGCGGCAAGAAGGACGTTCACTCCGGTGGAGTCGCAGAAATCCACTCCGGACATGTCGACGACAAGCCGGACCCGATCACCGGCCGCGAGCGCGTCGGCCAGCGCACGCTGCAGCCGGGGGACGGTGTACAAGTCGATCTCGCCCTGGACCGACATGACGACGCATTCCCCCTGGGGCCGGCTTGTGACCTTAAGCTCCATCAGCCGCACATTACTCGTCCTGGCTTCGAACCACCACCCGTCACCGCCTCTTGTTCGCCAGCGGCGTGGTGCGGCGGGCGTGAGCGGGCTCATTGCGCGCTCGCGTACTGTAGATGGCATGGCGCGCATCATCGTGTACATCGTCGTAGCGGTCGTTGCCCTCGTGGTCTTGTGGATGCTGTTCGCGGCGTTCCTGCACATGCTCATGATTGGCTTCTGGGTCGTGCTTGTCGCACTGCTCGGGTTCGGCCTGTTCCGGATCGGCCGGAGGTCGGGGCGCAGAGCACGGGAGTAATCCCGCCGCGATAGCAGGCTCGGGCACGAGCACGGTCCGGAGGCGACCAGTCTCGCTGTCCGCGCCCATGCCGTCTGCGCACGATCCCCTGGTGCCCCTCGCCCGCCCAGATGACGATGGTCAGGGCAGCATCGCCACTTGATGACCGGCTACGTATGGCTGCGCGATGTCACGTGAGCCCGCTCGCCGGCCGCCGTGCCCGTTTGACTGCGCGGCGGCGAGCACGGCCCAGACCGTGAGCCCTACCTCATCAATGCGCACGCCCCAGGCCTGGGACAGGTGCGCCACGATCGCCAGGCCGCGCCCGCCGATCGCCGCGGCGGGCGGCTGACTGACCTTCGGCATCGTGGCGCTGCCACCGTCGCTCACGGCGAGCTCGACCGCCTCGCCGTCGACCGACCAGGTGACCTGGATCTGCTCCCCAGGAAGCGGGTACGCATGCAAGATCGCGTTACTGATCAGCTCACTGATCACGAGCGCGGCATCGCCCACCGCCTGGTCGGGCACACCCGCCATCTGTAGTTCGCTGACCAGGGCACGACGCGCGACCCCGACGCTGGCCGGCGCGCACGGCAGGCGCACGACGCTCGACGCCCTCACCTCCCCTCGCGCACAAGGCTGCCACCGTGACGCGATCATGCTGATGTTGCGGACGGTGAGATGCCCGGCATCACCAGGCCGAAACCGGCTGGCGACGAGG
The DNA here is from genome assembly GCA_030045175.1 of Streptosporangiaceae bacterium. GTDB lineage: Bacteria > Actinomycetota > Actinomycetes > Streptosporangiales > Streptosporangiaceae > Chersky-822. The sequence continues at coordinate 12,353 of JASIBM010000240.1, forward strand.
CAAGAATCACAGTCCCGGCCAAAGCTGGCCCGAAGAGAGAACCGCGAATCACGAATTTTCCAGTGAGCCACGCGTTCGCGCCTGCTTGACCGGCACGCTATGCGCAGCGCCTGTTGCTAAATCGTTATTTATCGGCCCGGCATCGGTGATCCGCATTGCTGGCCACGCGGGGCTCATCGAGTCCACCCACGACTCACCAGCGCGCCGCGCCCGAACTAGTCTCAACCACGCCGAGCCGAGCCGATCCGGTTTCTCGGGTACAGTCAGCGCCGTGATTACCGCCCGCCCTGGCACTCGGGCTGCGCCACAGAACGAGGACGGGCCCCCGGCGGGCTCGCTGGCGGCGCTCGCCGCGCAGTACGGCCTGAAGCCGAGCGCCCAGCGGCCAGCACTTCGGCTCTACCTGCGCGAGCTTGCCCGCCGCTGGAGCTTCATCATGGGCTTCGCCACGGCGCGCAACGTCGCGATGTACACCGAGGCGAAGCTCGGCCAGCTCTGGCAGGTACTAGCGCCGCTGCTCAACGCCGGGGTTTACTTCCTCATCTTCGGCGTGATCATCTCGGGCGTCAGCCGGGGCGTGCCGAACTACCTGGCCTTCCTCGTGGCCGGGGTGTTCGTCTTCAGCTTCACCCAGCGCACGTTCATCTCAACCTCCAAGGTGATCACGGACAGCCTGCCGCTGATCAGGGCACTGCAGTTCCCGCGCGCGTCGCTGCCGCTCGCCTACGTGATGATCGAGCTGCAGCAGATGCTGATGTCGATGCTCGTCCTCGTGGCGATTGTCCTCGCCACCGGCGAGCCGTTGACCTGGTACTGGCTGCTGGCCGTCCCGGCGGTAGCGCTGCTCACCATGTTCAACGCCGGCATAGCCATGTTCGCGGCGAGAATCGGCGCGCGAGTCAACGACTTCGCCCAGCTGCTGCCGTTCCTGATGCGCACTTGGCTGTACCTGTCCGGCGTGCTCTATAGCATCCAGCAGCTCGTCGCCCAGCACAGCCAGAACTACGGCTGGGCGACCACGTTGCTCCAGGTCAATCCCGCCGCCATCTACATCACCCTGGTGCGTGACTCGCTGCTGAACTCGCAGCGGATCTCGGCGTTCGGCTACCAGCCCTACAACGCGGCCAGGTGCACCATCTGGCAGAACGTCGCGAAGGGCGTGATCCAGCATCCGTCCGCGTTGAACTTCCCCAGCACGCCGGCCGGCCAGGCCGCATTCGCTGCGGCGCTGAAGCGCTACAACGCCGAGCTGTACTACAGCGCCTACTGCCATCCCACGTTCATCTCGGCGCACTTGTGGGAGTTCGGGACCGGCTGGGCCGTGCTCGCGTTGCTGCTCGGGTTCTGGTTCTTCTGGCGCAAGGAGGTGTTCTACGGCCGTGGCTGAGCCGGGAGTGGCGAGCAGGGCGGAACCCGGAGCGGTAAGCAGGGCGCAGCCCACGGTGATCGTCGACGGGCTGCACGTCGTTTACCGTGTCTACGGCGCGGGCGGCGACCGCGGCACCGCATCCACCGCGCTGTTTCGCATCATCGGCCGCAAGACCAGGCCGGCGATCCGTGAGGTGCACGCGATCCGCGGCATGTCGTTCGTCGCCTACCGGGGCGACGCGATCGGCATCATCGGCCGCAACGGCTCGGGCAAGTCGACGCTGCTGCGCGCGATCGCGGGGCTACTGCCGCCCGAGCATGGCGTGGTGTACACCACCTGCGACGCGTCGCTGCTCGGCGTCAACGCGGCTCTGCTCGAGGACCTGACCGGCGAGCGCAACGTCGTGCTCGGCTGCCTGGCGATGGGGATGACGAAGAAGGAGATCAAGGCCAAGTACGCCGAGATCGTCGACTTCTCCGGGGTCGGGGACCACATCAACCTGCCCATGAAGACGTACTCGTCCGGCATGGGATCGCGGCTGCGGTTCGCCATCGCGGCGGCGAAGGACTACGAGATCTTGCTCATTGACGAGGCGCTGGCCACCGGCGACGCCGAGTTCCGGGTCAAGAGCCACGCCCGGATCGACGAGCTGCGTAAGCAGGCGGGCACGGTGTTCCTGGTGGCGCACGACCTGGAAGAGGTGGAGGACACCTGCAACCGGGTCATCTGGCTGGACGGCGGCAAGATCGTGGAGCAAGGCGAGGACGTCATCGGCGTCATCGACCGTTACCTCGAGGCCTCCGGTGGCGAGAAGGTCACCAGGGATCCGGTGACAAGGAAGCGGATCAGCGCGCCAGAGCCGGTCCCGGCAGATTAACTGGCCCGGGGCAGGTTAGCTGGCACGGGGCAGGGTCAGCCGCATCACGGTGCCACCGCCAGGACGCCCGGACGCTACCACGTCCCCGCCTTGCGTCCGCGCGAGCTGGCGGACGATGTACAGGCCGAGTCCAATGCCGCCGAACCGGCGCCGGTCGCCGGCCTCACCCTGAACGAAGCGCTCGAAGACGCGCTCGGTATCAGCCGGGGCGATGCCGATGCCCTCATCGCAGACATCCACCTCGATCGTGTCCGCCGCCGCCCGCGCCCCGATCGTGATCGTCCCCCCGTCGGGTGAGTACTTGAACGCGTTCTCAAGTAGCTGGCTGATGATCCCGTCGGTGGCCGCCGGATCGCCGATGGCCTGAGGCAGCTCATCGGGCACGTCGGTGACAAGCTCGTGCTTGTCCGACAGTGGCCGGAACACGGCGGCGGCGGCGAGCAGCAGTCCGGCTAGGTCGAAAGGCGCGCTCGTGACGGCCAGCCGGTTGGCGCCGACCCGCGAGCCAAGCAGGAGCTGGTCGACCAGCTTGGCCAGCGACTCGGCGCGATCCGCGATCGTCCGGACCGCGTTGCGCCTGTCCTCGTCGATCATCTCATCCCACCTGCTGGCCAGCGTGCTCGCGAAGCCCTGCACGACGGTGATCGGGGTGCGCAGCTCGTGGCTGGTGGTCGCGAGGAACAGGTCCTTGGCCGCTTCGAGCTCCTTGGCCGCCGTCACGTCGCGAAAGTCGATCACCTGCTCTTCCCGGCCGTCGAGCACGGTGCGGAGCACGTCGATCCACCGGTCATTCGCCAGCTTGCAGGTCATGGTCGCGCCGGGCTCTGGCAGCGGGAAAGGCGGCGGCTTGCCCGCCGCCTGCGCCGCCGAGACGCCGGTCAGCGCGTGCGCGGCGGGGTTCCACTGCCTGACCATCCCGCGGGAGTCGAGCACGGCGATGCCGTCGGCGCTGCCGTCGATCACGGCCCGCTCATGCGCGCGCTGCCGCACCACCTCGGCGAACGCGGTGGCGTTCGAAAGCGCGACGCTCGCGTGGCCGGCTAGCAGCTCGAGGAGCTCGAGGTCGACGTGGCCGACCTCGCGCCCGCTGTACAGCGCATAGAGCGCGCCAAAAGGCTTACCCGCCACATGCGAGAGGCTCAGCGTGATCGTATGCAGGCCTGGGAGCGCGGACCAGATCAGGTCGTCAAGCTGGCCCGACTCACCGGTCCGCATCAGCACGCTGTTGCCCGACCGCATCAGCTCGCCGACCAGGCTTGTGGTCAGGTCGGCAGTGCGGCCGCGCAGCTCTTCTGGCAGCCCGTCGATCGAGACCAGGCGCAGCTTGTCGCCCTCGACGAGCACGAAGCCCCCGGCGTCTGCCCTGGTCAGCTCCCGCAGGCTGGCGGCGATCCGGTCGAGCACGGCCTCCAGGTCCAGCTCGGCGTTCATGTCGGCTACCACGTCGGTGAGCCTGCGCACCACCCTGGCCCGCTCGGCCATGTAGTGCCGCACCGCTGCGTCCTGGTCACTGCGGTGGCACACGATGATCCAGCCGAGCCGCTCACCCTCCGCGTCGAGCAGCCGGCTCGTGTCGACCCGAAGGTCGAGCTCCTGGCCAGCCTTGCCGATCCGCCGGGTGGCGAGTGACACCTGGCCGCCGCCGCTGACCCGCTCGAGCACCGCGTTGTGCTCGGCCCGCAGCTCGGCGGGAATTATCGGCGGCTCGAGCCCGATGACCTCACCTGCCGTCCAGCCGAACATCCGCTCGGCCGCCGGGTTCCACACGCACACGGCCCGGTCCTTGCCGAGCGCGATGATCGGATCCGCGGCGCAACCGATGATGGCGCGCGCGGCAACGTCGATCCTGGCCTGGTCCGGCCCCTGCGCTGCCACGCGCCTTCGCCACACGCCCCTATGGTTGCATCTGCGAGCCGATAGCAGGCGGGAAAGGCGTGCACCGCGAGCCAAGGGGTGCCCGAAGGCGAGCGGGACGACCGGGACGACACAGGACGACACAGCCTCACTTGAGCAGGCGAGACATTCTCCGGTCCGCCAGCGGCTTGCCGCCAGTCTGGCAAGTCGCGCAGTATTGCAGGGCCGAGTCGGCGAACGAGACCTCGCGGATCACGTCGCCGCAGACTGGGCAGGGCTGGCCAGCCCGGCCGTGCACGGCCAAGCCCGCCTTCTTCTCGGCCTTGAGCTCGGACGCCCCGAGCCCGACCGAACGGTCGATGGCCGAGCGCAGTGTGCCGATGATCACCTCGTGCAACGCCGCCACGTCGTCGGGGGTGAGGCTCGACGCCAGCCGGAACGGCGACATCCTGGCTGCGTGCAGCACCTCGTCGGAGTAGGCGTTGCCGATTCCGGCGATGATCTTCTGATCTCGCAGCACGCCCTTGATCTGAGTTCGCCGTCCCGCCAGTAGCCCCGCGAGCACGTCCACGGTGAACTCCGGCGCGAGCGGATCAGGGCCTAGCGTGGCGATGCCTGGCACCTCAGCCGGGTCGGTAACTAGGTAGACGGCGAGCCGCTTGCGGGTGCCGGCCTCGGTGAGGTCAAATCCGGCCCCGTCGGCGAACCTCAGCCTGAACGCGAGCGGGCCCTTGCCCGGCCGGGGCGGCTCGGCGGGTAGCTGGTCCCGCCAGCGCAGCCAGCCCGCCCTGGCGAGGTGAGTGATCAGGTGCAGCGGCTCGGCGTCAGGCCGGGTCGCGATGATGTCGAGGAACTTGCCGTGCCTCGCGGTGCCGCAGATCGTCGCCCCCGACAAGGCGGACAAAGGCGGGTCGTAGGTCTTAAGCACGGAGAACTCGGCGACGTCAGCGCGGTCGATCACCCGCCCGACCGCGCGCTCGCGCAGTTCGACCGCGAGGATCTCCACCTCTGGAAGTTCCGGCACGCCCCCCATTCTGCCGCGCGGATCGCCAATTCAGCCCATCGCACACAACAGCGTGGGGCCCTAGCTGTCGCGCCAGCAGCAGTAAGGGCTCCACGCTGTGGTTCCGAGTGCCCGCCCGGACCCCGCACAGCGATGCGCGTGAGGTTCGAGAGGCGCCTGAGGTTCGGGGAGATGCCAGAGGTGCAGGAGTGCTGGCGTGCGGGACTGCTCGGGTGCGGGACTGCTCGGGTGCGGGAGCGCTCGGGTGCGGGAGCGCTCGGGTGCGGGAGGGCTCGGGTGCGGGAGGGCTGGGGTGCGGGAGGGCTGGGGTGCGAGGTTAGGGCGATGCAAGAAGTGCTGGGTGCGGGGGGTGCGGGGGCGTGCGAGAGGAAGGCCGGGTACGGGAGGCAAGCCGGGGATGCGAGGTGCGAGGTTTTGGAGGGCCGAGGAGCACGGGAAGCGCCAAGACCGGCCCGCGTCCGGGGGGTGCGGGGGGTTGTCCCCCCGCATCGGGGGGTTCCGGGGGGTCGTCCCCCCGGGCAGATACCGCGGCCCATGGGAAGCTGATCGAAGATCAGCGAACAGGCCTGGCCGGCGGCGCGTGGGCGAGGAGGGATTTGAACCCTCACGTCCTCTCGGACACACGGACCTGAACCGTGCGCGTCTGCCGTTCCGCCACCCGCCCTGGGCATTCGCACCTTAGCACGCCATAAGCTATGCCCCGACGCCGATACCATCGAATGCAGCCGCGGAGAGGAGGTGCGTGGTGGGAGTGCTGCAGCGCTTCGAGAGCCGGCTCCAGGGGATGTACGACGGTGGCTTCGCGCGCGCGTTCAAGTCCGACCTGCAGCCGACCGAGATAGCAGGCGCCGTTCAGCGCGAGATGGACGATCGGGCGGCGATCGTGGCCCAGGGCCGGACGCTGGTGCCCAACGACTTCGTCGCCGAGATCTCGCTGGCCGACTACGAGCGGCTCCAGGTGTTCGCCGACAACCTCGGGATCGAGCTAGCCACGCTCGCCAGGGACCACGCCAGGGAGCAAGGCTACTCGTTTGTCGGACCAGTGCGGATTCGCTTCGAGGGCGCGCCCGACCTCACCATCGGCACGTTCAGGATCAGGTCAGGCGTGATCAGGGGCACCACGGTCGAGGACGGTGAGATCCGGCGCCCCGCCAGCGACCTGCCGCGGCCGAACGAGGGCTTCCCTGGCGCGCCGCGGTTGCTTGTGTCGACCGCTGAGCCTGGCCCGGGCGGGGCGACGCAACGGACGTTCCCGCTCACGTCGCCGGTCACCATACTCGGCCGGGGCACCGACTGCGATCTGCGGCTGGTGGACCAAGGGGTCTCCAGGCATCACGCGGAGATCCGGGTGGAGGACGGCGAGGTCGTCCTCGTCGACCTCGGATCTACGAACGGCACGTTCGTGAACGGGCAGCCGATCCGACGAGTGTCGCTCATGGACAACACTCGCGTTACCCTTGGCCGCACGACCCTCGTCTTTCGCAAGGACAGCACGTACTGAGAACACCGGAGATACCAGACACGAGCAGTTCGTTGCGCAGCAGCCGCGGCACCGCGCGGACCTCCGCAGGCTGTCGGCCACCTGAGGACTCATGACCAGATGAACACGCTCACCCTCGACCTAGTCAAGCTGGCGTTCCTCGCCGTGCTGTGGCTTTTCGTCATCGCGGCAGTCGGGGTGGTGCGCACCGACCTGTTCGACCAGCCGCCATCCCCGCGCAGGCAGCGCCGCGCCGCGAGGCAGCAAGCCCGGAGGGCACAGCCCGCCGCGCCGATCACCGCGGGGCGGCAGCCAAGGCCAGCCAAGGGCGGCGGCCGGGGAAGGCCCAGGCTGCTGCTCGTCACGGGAGGAAACCTGGCGGGTACCACCATCAACCTGGCGGACCAGCAGATAACAATTGGTCGGTCAGCCGACGCCACGCTAGTGCTGACCGACGATTACGCTTCGACCAGGCACGCCAGGTTGTTTCCGCAAAATGGTGAGTGGATCGTCGAGGACCTCGGATCTACTAATGGCACGTACCTCGACCGGACGAAGGTGACCGGGCCGACGCCGGTCCCGCTCAACGTCCCGGTCCGCATCGGCAAGACCGTCTTGGAGCTGCGCAGATGACACTAGCACTCCGCTACACGGTCAGGTCCGACGTGGGCTTGCTCCGTGAGGGCAATGAGGACTCCGCGTACGCGGGCCCGCACCTGCTCGCCATCGCTGACGGCATGGGCGGTCACGCGGCCGGCGAGGTCGCCAGCGCGGTGGCGATCTCGACGCTGGCGCCGCTGGACACCGACACCACCGGGCTGGACATGCTCCAGGCCCTGGCCGACGCGGTCACCACGGCCAACGCGACCTTGAACCAGATCACGTTGTCCGATCCGGCAACCGAGGGGATGGGCACGACCCTGACCGCGTTGCTCTGGTCCGGTGCTGACGTCGCGCTTTGCCACATCGGGGATTCCCGCGCCTACCTGCTGCGCGAGGGGTCGTTGCAGCAGATCACGCACGACCACACGCTGGTCCAGACGCTGGTGGATGAGGGCAGGCTCACGCCCGAGGCGGCCGCGTCCCATCCGCAGCGCTCCCTGGTCATGCGCGCGCTGCAGAGCAGCATCCCGGCCGACCCCGATCTGACCATGCTGCACGCCCAGGTCGGCGACAGGTACCTGCTGTGCTCCGATGGCCTGTCCGACGTTGTCAGCGACGAGACCCTCAGCCAGACGCTGACCGACCTGACCGACCTCGACGAGGCCGTCGAGCGCCTCATCGACCTGGCGATCCGCAGCGGCGGACCGGACAACATCACCTGCGTGCTCGCGGACGTCATCGACCCGGGCTCGGGCCAGGTTCCGAGCGACGTGGCCTGCATCGCCGGGGCGATCGCTAGCGACGAGGGCACCGAGCCGACCCGGGGCGACAGCCCGGCGGCGCGCGCTCACCTGCTATCCCGAGGGCACACGCTGCCTGGCCAGGACAGGGCAGGCTCAGACGCCGGCCATGGCCTCGAGCTGGCCAGCGACGACGAGCACGACGCTGACGGCGAGGGGGGTGCGGATGACGACTCCGATGCCGCGCGGCAGGACGAGGACGACACGTCCGCGCCGATCCTGGCAGGCCGCCGGCGGTGGCCGGTCATGACGGGCCTGCTTGCCTTGCTGCTCGTCGTCATCGGCGGGGGCGGGTACTACGGCTGGACGATGACCCAGAGCGAGTACTACGTCGGCGTCGCCAACGGCAAGGTAGCCGTGTTCCGTGGCGTCAACCAGGCGGTCGCCGGGGTCAGCTTGTCCAGCGTGGTGCAGCAGACCAACATCCCGCTGTCGGAGGTCCCAGCCGCCGAGGCCAAGCAGATCATCGCCACCCTGCCGCCGGGCACGCTCCAGCAGGCACGGCGCACCGTACTTCAGATCAACAGGGACTACCGCTGCGTCGTGGCCCAGACCGCGATCAGGAGCTGGCTGGCGAACCGGCCAGGCACCACGCCGCCAAAGCGCCACGCGGGCAAGCACGCCACCAGGAAGCGAGCCGGTCACCGGAGAATCCGCAGGCACCGGGTCACGCCAGCGGCCACCGCCAGCCCGTCCCCCACGCCTACGGCCAGCCCCAGCCCGCAGCAGTCGACGGTCACGCGCGCCGCTTACCCGCCGCGGCCGTCGCTGCCAGGGTACTGCTCGGCGCTGTCAGGAGGCAGCGAATGACCGCGCTACCCAGCGCCGTCGGCGCGTCGCCGCGTAACGCCGGCCGGCCGGTGCCGCTGCCGCAGGGCCGGCGTGGCAGCGAGCTCGCGATGGTCTGCTTCGCGATCGCGATCATGGCCTTCGCGTACGCGGCCACCGGGCTCGGCCTCAACGGCCACATCCCGCCGGGGATCCTCACGTACATCGGCGGGTTCGCCGTGCTGATCTTCGCTGCCCATCTCGCCGTGCGCAGGTTCGCGCCGTGGGCCGACCCGCTGCTGCTGCCGCTCGCCGCCGTGCTCAACGGCCTGGGCGTGGTGATGATCTACGGGTTGCAAGAGTTCGGCAGGAGCGGTAATCCGGGCCTCGCGATCACCACGCTCACCACGCACGCTGCCCTGTACCAGCTGATCTGGACCGCGCTCGGGATCGCCTGCTTCGTGGCGGTGCTCGCGCTGGTCAAGGAGGCCAGGGTGCTCCAGCGCTACACCTACACGCTAGGCACCCTCGGCCTGATATTGCTCGCCATCCCCGCGCTGCTGCCATCTCGCATCAGCGAGATCGCCGGCACCGACACCAAGATCCAGATCGCGGTCGGCGGGTTCACCGTTCAGCCTGAGGAGTTCGCCAAGCTCGCACTCGCGGTGTTCTTCGCCGGGTACCTGGTCGCCAAGCGTGACGTGCTCGCCCTGGCGGGCCGCCGGTTCCTCGGCATCGACCTGCCACGCGCCCGCGACCTCGGGCCCATCCTGGTGATCTGGGTCATCAGCCTGCTCGTCTTGATCTTCGAGTCCGACATCGGTACCTCGGCGCTGTTCTTCGGGCTCTTCGTGGCGATGCTCTACCTGGCCACCCAGCGCAGGTCGTGGCTGCTGATCGGGATCGGGCTATTCGTCGGCGGCTCGCTCATCGCCGGGGCGCTCATCAGTCACGTGGGCGTGCGATTCTCGATCTGGCTACATCCCTTCTCGCACGCCAACCTCGCCAGCGGCCTGTCTTACCAGACCGTCGAGGGGCTCGAGGGGATGGCGTTCGGCGGGATCTTCGGCACCGGATTCGGCCAGGGTGAGCCGTTCCGCACCCCGCTCGTGCAGAGCGACTTCATCTTCGCCGGGTTCGGCGAGCAGATCGGCCTGACCGGCTTGATGGCGCTGCTGCTGATCTTCGGCCTGATCGTGCAGCGCGGCCTGCGCGCGGCGATCGCGGTGCGCGACCCGTTCTCCAAGCTGCTGGCGGGCGGGCTCTCGTTCGTCCTAGCCCTGCAGGTCTTCGTGATCGTGGGAGGGGTGACCGAGCTCATCCCGCTGACCGGGGTGACGACCCCGTTCCTATCTCAAGGAGGCTCATCGCTTGTGGCGAGCTGGATCGTGATCGCGCTGCTGATGCGCATCAGTGACACGGGCAGGCGGCCCGCGCCGCAGCCGATCCAGGACGAGGGCATGACACAGGTGGTGCGAGCAGGATGAATATGAACAGGGCGCTGCGGCGGATGTCCATCGCCTGCCTGGCGATGTTCGTGCTGCTGATGATCAGCGTCAACTACCTGCAGGTGTTCAGGGTCAACTCACTCGCCAGCGAGCCATCCAACATCCGGGTATTCGACGAGCAGTTCAAGATCTGGCGCGGTGACATCATCGCCGCTGGCGATGTCAACGGGCCGACCAACGGGCCCGAGCAGATCATCGCCGAGTCGAGGCTGACCAAGGGCGGCATCTACCAGCGGCAGTACCCGGACGGCCAGGTCTACGCCCCGGTCACCGGGTACGACTCCATCTACAGCCTGTCAGGGATCGAGCTGGCGGAGAACTCCTTCCTCAACGGCTCGTCACCCAAGTTGTCTGTCTACAACCTCAAGGGGCTGTTCACAGGCAAGCCCAAGCAGGGCGCGAGCGTGTACCTGACGATCAGCCCCAGGGCGCAAAACGCCGCCTACGCCGCGCTCGCCGCGTTCGGCAAGCCGGCCGCCGCGGTGGCCATCAACCCGAGTACCGGAGCGATCCTGGCCCTCGCCTCGTACCCGACGTTCAACCCGAACGAGTACGCCACGCTCAACGGCGTCAGGCTCGACAAGATCGACAAGGCGTACCGCGACGATCCGGGCCAGCCGTTGCTGAACCGGGCCATCAACGCCACGTTCCCGCCGGGCTCGAGCTTCAAGATCGTGACGAGCTCGACGGCGTTCAGCACTCACGCCGTGGCCAACCCGAACTCGACCATCCCGGCGCCGCAGTTCTACCACCTGCCGGGCAGCACCGCCGTGCTTACCAACGACGACGACGAGCTGTGCGGCGACGGGAATCCGCCGATCATCTACGCGTTCACGCTGTCCTGCAACACCGCGTTCGCCGAGCTCGGCGTCAAGCTGGGCGCCAGTGCGCTGAAGAACCAGGCCGACCTGTTCGGCTTCAACAACCCCAACCTGACCATCCCGCTGCCGGTGTCGCAGAGCAACTACCCGCTGCTTACCGACCCGGCGTTCACCGCGCTGTCGGCGATCGGACAAAAGGACGACACGGTCACGCCACTCCAAGAGGCGATGCTGGCCGCCACGATCGCCAACCACGGCAAGCTGATGCGTCCTTACCTGGTGCAGCAGGTCAGGGCGCCGGACCAGTCCGTGGTCGAGACGACGCTGCCCACGGTGCTCGGGCAGGTCGTCAGCCCGCAGGTAGCGCGGGAGGTAGCCACCATGATGGAGAGCGTGACGCACAACCCGGCAGGCACGGCCTTCGCGACCGCAGGCCCGGACGTGACCAGCATCAACATCGCGGGGAAGACCGGCACGGCGCAGAACGGCCCGAACAACGACGGCCTCGACGACGCGGTGTTCACCTGCTTCGCGCAGGCTGATTCGGCCCACCCGCAGATCGCGGTCGGCGTCATCGTCAACCACGGCGGCTACGGCGCGGCCGCGGCGGCGCCGATCGCACTGAAGATCATCCAGGCATACCTGGGGCGGCAGTGAATGCCCAACAGGCTTGCGCTGGCCCCCGGGGCCAGCGCAAGCCTGCCCGAGCCGACACGACGCAGGACGGTAACGCAAGTGCGTGACATGACTCAGCCCAGGCTGCTCGGCGGCCGCTACGAACTCGAAGGCGTCGTAGGGCGCGGCGGCATGGCCGAGGTCTACCGAGCGCGGGACCTGCGCCTCGACCGCATCGTCGCGGTGAAGACGCTCCGCGAGGACCTGGCCAGGGATCAGACGTTCCAGGCGAGGTTCCGGCGCGAGGCCCAGTCAGCGGCCTCGCTCAACCACCCGTCCATCGTCGCGGTGTACGACACCGGCGAGGACAGTTCGACTTCCTCGCACGTCCCGTTCATCGTGATGGAGTTCGTGGACGGCCGGACCATCAGGGACCTGCTGCGAGATGACAGGCGGCTGATGCCCGAGCGCGCGCTCGAGATCACCGACGGCGTGCTGCGGGCGCTCGACTACAGCCACCGCAATGGCATCGTGCACCGCGACATCAAGCCTGGCAACGTGATGCTGAACCGGCAGGGCGAGATCAAGGTCATGGACTTCGGCATCGCCAGGGCGGTGGCCGACACACAGGCGACGATGACCCAGACCGCCCAGGTGATCGGCACCGCCCAGTACCTGTCACCCGAGCAGGCCAGGGGCGAGCGGGTGGACGCGCGCTCCGACCTGTACTCCGTCGGTTGCTTGCTGTACGAGCTGCTCACCGGCAGGCCGCCGTTCATGGGCGACTCGCCGGTCGCGATCGCCTACCAGCACGTGCGGGAGAACCCGGTCCCGCCGACCAGGGTCGACCCTGACCTGCCCGGCTGGGCCGACGCGATCGTGCTCAGGGCCATGGAGAAGGATCCGGCCGACCGCTACCAGTCCGCCGCCGAGATGCGCAGCGACATCCAGCGCGCGCTATCCGGGTTCCCCGTCGCCGCCCGGATGCGGCCGCCCAGCCCGTATGCCGCGGGTCCTGGGACCCGGCGGCTTGACCCGATGAGCCAGACCCAGATGCAGGGCCCGACCGGCGCCCTGCCGCCGTACGAGTACGGCCCGCCCGACGGCCGCCAGTCCGACGGCCGCCAGCTCGACGGGCCCGAGCGCCGCAGGCATGCCGTCTGGCCCTGGGTGACGGCCGCGGTAGCGCTGATCGTCATCGGGTCCGCCGTGTTCGCCTACAAGACGATCAGCGGTCACGGCGGTGGCGCCGCGGTGCCGGCCAACCTGGTCGGGCTGCCATACCAGCGGGCCGACAAGGAGATAGCCGACGCCGGGCTGGTCGCCAAGAACGTCTC
>JASIBM010000241.1 GCA_030045175.1 Streptosporangiaceae bacterium
TCATCGGCTCTCCTGACCGTCGTCGGCCTCATGCTCGCGTGCGCCGGCCCCGCCATCGCGTCCATCGCGTCCGCCGCGCCCGCCGCGTCGATGTGCACGGTATCCAACGGCGGCTTGTGCACCTTCGGTCGCTGGATCGTCTACAACAACACCTGGGGCCCCACGCCCGGCCAGTACGTCGTGCACGCTCATGGCCCAGGCGACTGGAGCGTCACCGCCGACCAGAACGGCGGGGGCGGATGCGGCGGCTGCGCCGTCGAAGCGTACGAATCGGCGCAGTGGAATTACGAGAACCGGCCTTACTCCTCGATCAGGGACCTGTGGAGCAGCTTCAGCCAGACGATGCCCACGGGGTCGCTGGACGAGAACAAGGTCGACGCCGAAGCGGACTACGACATGTTCATCAAGGGCCGCGATACCAACGAGGTCATGGTCTGGGTGGACAACCAGGGCCAGACCCCGGCGGGTTCACGTCACGGGGTCGCCGTGATCCGCGGGCAGCGGTTCGCCTTGTACATCGACGGTCAGGTCAAGACCTTCGTGCTTGAGCGGAACGAGACCAGCGGCACGGTCTATTACTTCGCGGTTCTCACCTGGCTCCACACGCACAACATGCTGGCCGCCACCGACGTACTGAAGCAGTTCAACTTCGGCTGGGAGATCTGCGACACCGGCGGGATAGCCCGAACCTTCACCGTCCATCGCCTGATCCTGCACCAGTCATTCAGCTGACCGGCGCGCTCGCCAGGGGGGTGCACCGGGCGGCTGGCATGCCCCAGGCCGAGACGCGCGGGGTGCCAGCGGCGGTCCGCGTAAGCGGAGTCAGCGGACCAGATGGCGTCGCTGGAATTACACGGGTGTAGTTCGGCGCGCGGTCTATCCATGCTGGCAGGGGCCGGGATAGTCTCCCGGCATGATCACCCTGCGGCGCTTCTAGCGCTTGCCGCCGATGCTCTCCCACGCGGTCCGGCTGCCTCTGCTCAACAGTCCCATTGCAGGGACGACCTCGTTCGACGCCCGGTTGGCTCGCCATAGCGTCGGCTCCTTTATCGGCCGTGACGTGCTTCGCCACGAGCGCCTGGTCCGCTTCGGCTACCTGAAACAGTTACCGATCGCGCTTTGCAGCGCGAGCGCGCCGTCGTCGCCCAACTCGCGGGCAGGCGACGGTCGTGGTGCCTGCGACCGCCCGCATGCGCGCTGCAACCCAGCCCTACTACGCAGCAAAGGAGGTGAACGAGATGAGCGAAGAGGAGGCCGCAGCCGAGCCCGAGGAGGAGTCGCAGGAGGAAGCCGGCGAGGCCGAGGAGGGCGAGAGCGAGGACAGCGAGTAAGCACGCAGCCAGTCACCGAGGACAACGACTGGGGGCATGACGGGCGCCGGGCCTAGGTAGCAGGCCCGGCGCCACCCGCCCAGCGCACGACCCGGGCTGGCCGAGCCGATCGCGAAAGCAAGGCACTGTCGTTTATACCAATAACAAAGTAGTTTCGTAAATAGTTACTGGTTTTGGCTGCCTTGACTTGTCATCGGCCGTATTGCTGCCGCGCGGCAGGTCGCGGTCATGACCGCGCGGCCAGCCTTCGCCCGGCTAGCCCGCACGGCCTCAGTCGTGCTCGCGAATCCAGTGCGGCCGGCCGAACACGCGGCCGAGGACGTCATGCAGCTCGTGCCCGGAGTATTGCAGCGCATCCACGTGGTAAACCGGCGGCCCGTCTGGCGCCGGAAGCTGAGCCGCTTCCGCATCGTCCAGGTCGGTCTCCAGGTGGCTGCGAGTGATCCGGGTGACCCGGTCAGCGTCGATGAAGCGCAAGCCGTGATGGGTAGCCACGACAACCCCGTCGAACAGGTCCAGATCCGGCACCTCCAGCACGTGCTCAAGCGTTCCGATCCTGGCGCCGGTACTGCTCAGCACCGGCGTGCCCAGGACGGCACCCTGGTAGGAGACGGCAGTCTCTTCTGACATGCCACACCTCGCCTTGCCGTGGTCACCTATCGCTCAGGGGAGCGTATCAAGCGCCAGCTCACGCGGTACCGGGCGAGGACAGCCGATCGCAGCTAGGCATCCGCTGGCTTGGTGTGAATGAGCTTCTTGTTCACGAACTCGTCGATGCCGAGCGGCCCGAGCTCGCGGCCCACGCCCGAGCGCTTGGTACCGCCGAACGGCAGCTCGGCGCCGCCGCCCTCGGTCCGGTTGATCCAGACCATGCCGACCTCCAGCTGATCGGCCACCCGCGCGGCCAGCGCCTCGTCCGCCGTCCAGACCGAGCCGCCAAGCCCGAACGAGCTGGCGTTGGCCAGCAGCACGGCCTCGTCGGCGTCCTTGACCCGGTACACCACCGCCGCCGGGCCGAACAACTCCTCGCTGAACGCCCGCATCGCCGGGGTAACCCCCGACAGCACCGTCGCCTCCACGAACGCGCCCGGCCGGTCGAGACGGTGCCCGCCGGTGTGCACGGTCGCGCCCTTGCTCACCGCGTCCTCGATCTGGGTCATCAGGTTGACCGCCGCCTGCTCGGAGGACAGCGGCCCGTAGGTGACGCCGGCGTCCGTCGGGTCGCCGGTGACCTGCGCGGACATCAGCGACACGAACTCATTCATGAAGTCGTCGTAGACCGCGTCCGCCACGATCATCCGCTTCGCGGCGTTGCAGGCCTGGCCCGCGTTGGCCATCCGGGCGTGGACCGCGGCCTTCGCCACCGCGGCGATGTCCGGCGCGTCCAGCACGATGAACGGGTCCGAGCCGCCCAGCTCCAGCACCACCTTCTTGAGGTTCTGCCCGGCCGCGGCGGCAACCGCCGAGCCGGCCCGCTCGCTGCCAGTCACCGACACGCCGCAGATCCGCGGGTCGGCCACCATCGTGGCAACCTGCTCGTTGCTGGCAAAGACATTGATGTAGGCGTCGGCAGGCAGCCCGGCGTCGCGGAACATCTGCTCCATGGCCAGGGCCGACTCCGGGCACTGCGGCGCGTGCTTGAGCACCACCGTGTTACCGATCATCAGATTGGGTGCCGCGAACCTGGCCACCTGGTAATACGGGTAATTCCACGGCATGATTCCGAGGATCGGGCCGATCGAGGTCCTGCGCACCACCGCGGTGCCCGGCGTATTGGATCGCAGCGGCTGATCCCTGAGCAGCTCGGCCGCGGTGTCCGCGTAGTACTTGTAGATCGACGCGGTGAACAGCACCTCGCCCGTTGCCTGCCGGGTCGGCTTGCCCATCTCCCTGGTGATGATCGCGCCGAGCTCGCCGGCCCGCTCCGCGTGCAGCTGACCGACGCGGGCCACGATATCGGACCGGCGGGCCATGCCGACGGTCTTCCAGGACGCGTAGCCACTCGCTGCCCTGGCTAGCAGATCGCTGATCTCGGCATCGCTGGCCGTCGGGTACTCGCTCTCGACCTTCCCGGTAGCCGGGTTGGTGACCTTATAACTCATGCTGGCAGCCTCCGTGACCCACGATCCCGCGCAGTTCGCATCGAGCATGTGGTCTCATTCTCGCGTACCAGGCCGCTCGCAGTGAACACAGGCTGCCCTGCTGAGGAAACCCGCCGCGATCCGCACCAGGAACGGTTGCCGCGAGCGAATAACCTGAATGCCGGGGCTGGCTCGCGGCCAGGGCTGACTCTTAGAGTTGCCAGGGTGTCGGCATCCAGCAGCACGGTGCGCTACCTGCGGCGCCCGCGGCCGAGCGACCCATCGGGAGCTCCGCCGAGCGCCGCGCGGGGCGGGCAGCGGCCGTGGTGGAAGCCGGCGTGGTCGGTTCCCGCCGCGATGCGGGCCGCGCGGGCCACGATCGTCATTCCCGCGCTGTTCGCACTGGCCTATAAGGGCGCTGGCAACCTGCAGATGGCGCTGTTCGCGACGTTCGGCGGGTTCGCGACGCTGGTGCTTGCCGACTTCGGCGGGACGCGCAAGGACAAGCTCGTGGCGCACGCCGGCCTGGCGGTAGCGGGCAGCGTCTTGCTCACCATCGGCACCTTGGCCAGCACGGTCGCGTGGATCGCCGCCCTGGTGACCATTCCGGTGGCGTTCGCGGTCTTCTTCGCGGGCGTGATCGGGCCGAACGCGGCGTCTGGCGTCACCGCGGCGCTGCTCGCGTATGTGCTGCCGGTCGCCTCGGCCGGCGGCGCCGCGACGATCCCCGGCCGGCTGGCCGGCTGGTGGCTGGCGTCGGCCGCAGGTACGGTCGCGGTGCTGCTGCTGTCCCCGCGGCCGGCCGGTGACCGGCTGCGAGCCCGCGCCGCCACCTTGGCCCGGGAGCTCGCGGCCAGCATCGAGAATGGCTCGCGGGGCGAGGTAACGAGCATGGCGGCGGTGGCCGAGGCCAAGAACGCCCTGCTGAGCACGTTCAGCGCCGCGCCGTTCCGGCCGACCGGGCTCGCGGCCGCCGACCAGGGCCTGAGCGCGCTCGTCGAGGTGCTCGAGTGGTGCGGGACGCTGGTCGCCGACACCTTCGACGGGCACCTCGACCTGGCCCGCACCTCCGCCGCCGACCGGGAACTGCTGGCCACGGTGGCCCGCGTGCTTGGAGCCACCGCGACGGTGCTGAGCGGCGGCGATGCCAGGCCAGACCTCGCCGCCCTGGAGCTTGCGCGCGCCGCTTCCGCCGCGCGCATGCGCGAAACGGACGACGTGCCCACGGCTGACGCGGACACCGGCGACGTCGCGGACGCCGGGATCGGCGTGACCGCCGCGCTCGCCGTGCACGCGCAGACGCTCGCCGTCGCGACCCGCAATGCGGCCGAGGACGCGCTGATCGCGAGCAGGCGCGCCACCCCGGCTACGATCGCGAGGGAACGCCGCCGGTGGTACGGCGAAAGCGACGGCATCGCCGTCCGGGCGACCGACGATGACGAGACGGGCGTGCGGCAGAGGGCAGAGCGCGGCCAGGCCAGCCTGCTGGGCGCGACGGGCGTAGTGAGCAGGCACGCCAGCCTTCGCTCGGTGCTGTTCCTGAACAGCGCGCGCGGGGCGGTTGCCCTGGCGGCAGCGGTCGCTGTCGCGGACGTCTCTGGCGTCCAGCACGCGTTCTGGGTGGTGCTCGGCACGCTGTCGGTGCTGCGCACGAACGCGTCGGCGACCGGTGCCACCGCGCTGCGCGCGCTGGCAGGCACGGTGGCCGGGTTCATCGTCGGGGCGGCGCTGCTGCTTGCCATCGGGACAGGCCAGACCTCGCTGTGGGTGGCGCTGCCGATCGCGGTGCTCGTCGCGTCGTACGCACCAGGAACCGCCCCGTTCGCCGTCGGGCAGGCCGCGTTCACCGTGACCGTGCTGGTGATCTTCAACCTCCTCGTCCCGATCGGCTGGAAGGTCGGCGTGCTCAGGATCGAGGACGTCGCGATCGGGACCGCGGTCAGCCTCGTCGTCGGCGTGCTGTTCTGGCCCCGCGGCGCGGGCTCGGTTGTCGGCGACGACCTCGCGGACGCCTTCCGCACCGGCGGCGCGTACCTGACCCAGGCCGTGGACTGGGTGCTCGGAGAGCGTGCCACGGCACCGGACGCCGCCGCCGCCGTCATCGCAGGGAACAGGCTCGACGACGCGCTGCGCGGCTTCCTTGCCGAGCAAGGCTCCAAGCGGATGAACAGGGCCGACCTGTCCACGCTCGTGATGGCGTCGCTGCGGCTGCGGCTGACCGCGCACACGCTGGCAGGCCTGCGCCGCATCCCTGCGACTTCACAAGGCAAGCGGAATGCTCCCCGGTCGCGCTACGACGACGGCATCCGGGCGGAACTTCGCGGCGCTGCGTCCCTGCTGTCCGGGTTCTACGGTCAGATGGCAACCGCGGTCGGGCGGCCCGCCAGGGCCACGGCGGGGACGGACGTGGCCGTTATCCCTGTGACCTTCCCGCCGGGCGCGCTCGCGGCCGGACCGGTCGCGCGGCACCCGCGCCTGATGTGGGTACGGGAGCACCTTTACCACCTGAGCGAGCACACCGGGGCGCTGGCCGGGCCAGCCGCGCGCATCGCAGAGGTGCGCCGCCGTCCCTGGTGGCGCTAGCCCGGTCGCACCAGGCCGGCCGCGGCTAACGGTGGCTAGCCAGCAGCACGACCATGACCACCACCGCGGCGACGACCAGGCAGCCCACGACGATCAGCCCGGCATCGGTGAAGCCGACCAGGTGAAACCGGGCTATGCGCGCCGCGGTGCGCGCCTGGCGCTCGTGCGCCTGCTTGCGCTGTGCCGCGCTCCGCTTAGGCCGGTATCCAGGCGGCGCCGGCAGTAGCAGCCGCCGCTGCGGCTTGTACGCCGAGATTCTCGGATCGTTGAGGTCGTCCATCGGCACCTCCAGGCGGAGCACCCGCGCACGTCCAGTATGACGCCGCCAGGCCGAAGCGCGCGCCGATGACCGGCTTCCGCCAGCAGGGTGGGTGAGTTGCTGCCTGAGGCTTCGGCAGGGTGGACGCGCGCTCAGCGCGCCGCGGCCACGGTCCGCCGCGCGTCCCGCCACGCGATCAGCGCGGTCCGGGCCCGCGGCGAGGACACCAGCTCGCCCCGCCGCCGGGCGCCCAGCTGCGCACGCAGCCAGGCCGGCGCATGCGCCCGCTCGACCGCCTGCGTCTTGGTCAGGAGCTGGCCGGTCGCCAGGGCATGGCGGCCCCGGGCCATCGACGTCAGCCCCAGGTCCGCGATCACCGGGTTCAGCCACATCAGCGGGCGGCGCGCGGCCCACGCCCAGTATCCGCACAGCTCCGCCCGCGCGGCGCGCCGGACGTCGTCATCGGTCACCGCCGGCAGCACCGCCGCCGGCGGCCGGCCCATGACGGCGAAGCCATGCCGCACAAGCTCGGCTCGCGTGACCCCGGACAAGGTGCGCTGGACCAGCCCGCCATGGGTCCACGTCGGGTGCAGCGCCCCGAGTTCGGCCAGCTTGCCCGCGTCGACGTACGCGCACCCTAGGTCCAGGCCCCTGGCGACCTCACGGTCCAGCTCGCGGTGCAGGCCGGCCAGCACCTCCTGCCGCGCCCGCCCGACCGCACCGTCGGTCCAGGCGACCAGGTCGAGGTCGCTGACACCCGGAACGTAGTCACCGGTCGCCAGTGAGCCGGCCACCAGCAGATCGCTCACCCACCCAAGGCCAGCAAGACGCTCCGCAAGATGGCCCACCGCTGGCGGCACCCAGGTCACTAGGCCAGGCTAGCCGCGTCCTGAGCTGCCACCGAGGGCACCGAGCCAGGCCGCGGCTCGCTGTGCGCGTTTGCCGCGCTGACCTCGGTGCCGCAGTGCGGGCACATGAGCACCGGATGGGTGACCTGCCCGCACGTGTCGTGCACGAGCACGACCGGCGGGCCGCCGGGCGCCTGAGCCCACGCGTCTCCCCATTGCAGCATGGACACGATGATGGGGTACAGGGCCCGGCCCTTATCGGTCAGGTGGTACTCGTACCTGGGCGGATGCTCTGAGTATGCCTTCCGCTCGAGCACGCCCTGCTCGGTCAGCTTCCGCAGCCGCGCAGTGAGCACGCTCCGCGCCATGCCCAGGCTGGCGTGGAAGTCATCGAAGCGGGTGGTCCCGCGGAACGCGTCGCGGATGATCAGCAGGGTCCACCACTCGCCAACGACGTCCAGCGTCCTTGCTACCGAGCAGTTCCACTCCGCGAGGCTGGTGAGCTGCACTGTTCTTGCTCCACAAAGTAAGTAGCTTGACAGAACTAACTCTACCATGCAGAGTAAGTCTGCTGAAACTACTTAGTGGAGCGGGGTGACGATGACAGCGCAAGGGCGTCGGCCATGGTCCGCGCTGGTGGTGCTCTGCCTGGGTGCCTTCGCGATCCTCATGGACGGCACGATCGTGAACGTGGCCCTGCCGAGCATGATGACAGGACTGCACGCGCCGCTTGACCAAGCGCTGTGGGTCGTCAATGCCTACCTGCTCGTGTTCGCCGCACTGCTGATCCTCGCCAGCCGGCTTGGTGACATGCTCGGCCCGCGCCGGCTCTTCGTGACCGGGCTGGCGGTGTTCGCCCTGTCGTCGGCGCTGTGCGGCGCGGCTCAGGATCCCGGTCAGCTCATCGCGGCCAGGGCGCTGCAGGGAATCGGCGCGGCAGCGATCGCGCCGCAGGCGATGGTCATCATCAGGTCGCTCTTTCATGGCCGCCAGATGGGCGCCGCCTTTGGCGTCTTCTCGTCCATGATCGGCCTGGCCGCGGTGAGCGGCCCGGTGATCGGCGGCCTGCTCACGACGTATCTGAGCTGGCGCTGGATCTTCTACGTGAACCTGCCGATCGCGGCCGCGGGCATCGCGCTCAGCTACGTCTTCGTGCCCGAGGTCAGGACCGGCAAGAAACACAGCCTCGACCTGGTTGGCGTGCTGCTGGCGGCGGCCGGCCTGACCAGCGTGTCCTATGGCGTGATCGAGGGCCAGCGCTATTCCTGGGGCGCTATCGGACACGGCGTCACGATCCCCGAGGTCATCGGGGCCGGCGTGGTGCTACTGGCCGGATTCACGGTCTGGGAGCTGCGCCAGCGCGAGCCGCTGATCCCGCTCGGCTTGCTCAGGAGCCGTAACTTCGCGATCGTGGTGGCGCTGTGCCTTGGCGTGCAATTCGCGCTGCAGAGCATGCTGCTCGTCAACTCGATCAACCTGCAGTCCGCGCTCGGCTTCAGCGCGATTCACGCCGGGCTCACCGGCCTGCCGACCACGCTCGCGATGACGAGCCTGGCGCCGTTCGCAGGCAGGATCACCGACCGGGTCGGCGGCAAGTACGTGCTAGCCGTGGGCCTGGCCCTGTACGCGGCGGGCATTGCCGGAGTGGCCGCTGTCGCCTCGGTGCACGCCACCTCGCTGACGTTCGCGCCCGCGCTGCTTGTCGCCGGGCTAGGCATGGGCGCGATCTTCGCGCCGCTGTCGACCATGGCCATGCACGCGGCTCCGCAGCATCAGGCAGGAGCCGCGTCGGGCGTGGCCAACACGTCCCGCCAGCTCGGTGGCACGCTGGGCGGAGCAGTCGCGGGAGCGGTGCTGGCCAGCGGGCTTGCGTCAGCCATGCACGGCCGCGCAGTCGCCGCAGCCAGTCAGCTGCCGGCCGCGATGCGGGGGCCGTTCGCGGCAGGTATCTCGGCTGCGGCACGAGCCGGCCTGCAGGTAGGAAAGGGCCAGGCCAGCGCTCCGCTCCCCGCTGGGACACCGCACTCGCTCGCTCCGCACCTACACCAGCTGATCCAGGACGTCTTCGCCCGGTCTTACATCGAGGCCATGCACTGGGCACTCGCCGTTCCGGTGGCGATCCTGGTCGCCGGAGCACTGGCCTGCCTGGCCATGCGCCGTGAGACCGCAC
>JASIBM010000242.1 GCA_030045175.1 Streptosporangiaceae bacterium
GCCGCGCAGGCGCTGCGCGATGGCGAGCCCGTGTGGTTCGGCTGCGACGTCGGCAAGATGATGAGCAGTGAGTACGGGATCTGGGACACCGACCTGTACGACCTGCCTTCGGTCTATGACACGACGTTCACGCTCGGCAAGGCCGACCGGCTGGTTTACCACGAGTCGGAGATGACCCACGCCATGCTCTTCACCGGGGTGGACCTGGTCGACGGTGTCCCGCGCAAGTGGCGGGTCGAGAACAGCTGGGGCGCGGAGAAGGGCAGGGACGGCTTCTACACCATGAACGACTCGTGGTTCGACGAGTACGTGTTCGAGATCGCTGCCCGGCGTGACGCGCTGCCTGACGAGCTGCGCCAGGCCCTTGGAGCCGAGCCGATCGTGCTACCCGCCTGGGACCCGATGGGCGCGCTCGCGCGGTGAGCAGGGCACGCTCGCGTGGTGAGCTGGCCGGTGGCCTGATCGCTTGGCTCACATAACTTTTGACAGACTCAAGTGATTCGGTATATGGTTTAGTTACTCAACTAAGTGGAGGCGGTCATGAACGAGGAGCGTCCGGGCGGTGACAAGCTCGACCAGGACATCTTCGACGCCATGACCGGGTTCTTCGCTCAGATGGTGAAGCGCGGGGAGCAGCTCGCCGAGCAGTTGGACGTGCCGATGTTCTGCGTCAAGGCGATACGTCGCCTCGACGACTCGATCTCGATGAAGGAACTCGGCAAGCGGCTGGTTTGCGACCCGTCGTTCGTGACAATGATCGCCGACGCGCTCGAGCAGCGGGGCCTGGCCAGGCGCGAGCCGAGCGTGGCGGACCGGAGAATCAAGAACCTGGTGCTCACGCCTGACGGCATCGAGCGCAAGCGCGCGGTAGAGCGCGCGCTGATCAGCCAGATGCCCTGGGCTCAGGCGCTTGACGTGAGCGAACGGGAGACGCTGCTTGCCCTGATCCGCAAGATGCACAACGCGCCGGAAGGCCCGCCAGGCCAGCCAGACCCGTCCGTTGCCGCGCCGCCGGAGGCGGTGAGCGACCTGACCAGCAGCCTGCACTAGCCAGGCCAGGAGAACCCGAGCCGTCGCGCGAAGGGCGCGCGGCGCAAGCCCAAGACCTACATCCGCTCAATCGGTTATCCCTGCACGCCCGGACCCGAGCCATGACTTCGCGTGGGCCGTGGTGTGGGACTCCTACGCCCAATTACAAGGAGATCACTGTGTCTTCGGCACAATCGACAATCGACCGGGCGCCTGCCGCCCGGGCCGATGAGCCCGCCAGCCAGCACCGCCACCTGGGCCTCGCCCTCGTGGTCATCGCCACGGCCCAGCTCATGGTGGTGCTCGACGCCTCCATCGTCAACGTCGCCCTGCCGCACATCCAGCGGGCTCTCGGCTTTTCTGGCAGCGGCCTTGAGTGGGTCGTCACCGCCTACGCCGTCACGTTCGGTGGCCTGCTGCTGCTCGGCGGTCGCTCCGGTGACCTGCTCGGTCGTCGCCGGGTCTTCGTCTCGGGCCTGCTGCTGTTCTCCGTGGCGTCGCTGCTCGGCGGCTTCGCTACCTCGCAGGCCTGGCTGCTCGGCACGAGGGCGCTGCAAGGAGTGGGCGGCGCCATGATCGCGCCGACCGCGCTCGCCCTGATCACGACCACGTTCCCGGAAGGCAGGCAGCGGAACCGGGCGATGGGCGTGTACGCCGCCATGAGCGGCGGCGGCGCCGCGATCGGCCTGATCGCCGGCGGGCTGCTTACCACGTACCTGTCCTGGCGCTGGGTGCTGTTCGTGAACGTGCCGATCGGGATCGTGACGGCGTTCCTCGCGCGGTACGTCCTGGCCGAGTCGACGCGCCGGTCGGGCAGGTTCGACCTGCCAGGCGCCATCGCCGGAACCGGCGGCGTCGCGCTGCTCGTCTACGGCCTGTCGAACGCGAGCACCGACCAGTCTGGCGTCTCGCACTGGGGGGACCCCAAGGTCGTTGTCTCGCTCGCGGTGGCGGCGCTGCTCCTGCTGAGCTTCGTGCTGATCGAGCGGCGCAGCAGCCACGCGCTCCTGCCGGGGCGCATCCTGGCCAACCGCAACCGCCTGGGCGCCTACCTGATCATGCTGTTCCTGGCCACCGCGATGTTCGGCTTCTTCTTCTTCCTCACGATCTTCGCGCAAGAGGTGCTCGGCTACAGCGCGCTGCGGTCAGGGCTGGCGTTCTTGCCGTTCGCCATCACGATCGTGGTCATGTCGGGGGTCGTCTCCCAGCTCGTCGCCCGGATCGGCGCGAGGCCACTGATGCTGGCTGGCACGGCGGTGGCGGCGAGCGGCCTGTTCTGGTTCTCGCACATCACCGTGCACAGCAGCTACGCGAGCGGCCTGCTCGGCCCCATGCTTGTCACCTCGGCCGGGTTCGGCATGCTGTTCGTGCCGATGTCGCTTGTCGTGCTCAACCGGGTCCGGCCTGAGGACTCTGGCATCACCTCCAGCCTGCTGAACACCGGCCAGCAGGTCGGCGGCGCGATCGGCCTGGCCACCCTCGGCACGGTCACCTGGAGCGCGGTCTCAGGCAACATCAAGCACCAGCTAGCCCAGGGGCCTGATCACGCGGCAATGGCCGAGGTGCTGCACCGGGCGCTGGCGTACGGGATAGCGCGTGGCTTCCTGACGGCCTCAGGCATCGCGCTGCTCGGGCTCGTCGTGGTGATCGCGATGATCCGGGTACGGCGCGCGGACCTGGCCGGAGCCGCCGGCCCGCGCGAGCATTCCAGGCATGCCAGGCATGCCAGGCACGCCAGGCACGCCGCGCACGGCGAGATCGAGGCTGGCACGGGAACCGCTGATGAGTCGCACGAGGAGCTGGCCTGGGTCACCGTTGGTGGCTGACGTTTCACCAACTGGCCGCGTCGGCCAGGGTCCTGCGACGGTGCCCTGGCCGACGCGGTCGCGTCGGCGTCCGCGGCGTCCTGCGAGAATGGGCGGCATGAGCCAGCCACCCCCGGCTGCCTTTCGCGTTCGCCCGGCGGTGGCGGCGGACGAGGCCGCCTTGATCGCTATCGACGCGACCGCCTGGTCGTCGGACTCGGGGTTCCCGTCCATCACCCGGGCGGCGAGCCAGCCAGGTGTCACGTTCTTCAGCGCCGACAGCCCGCCCGCCATCCACCTGGTCGCCGAGGCCGCGCCCGATCAGGTGATCGGCTACATCAGGCTCAAGCCGCCAACATCGCTGGCCGAGAACGCGCACGTGATGCACGTGGCCGGGATCGCGGTGCGCGCCTCCGCTCGCGGGCAGGGCGTCGCGACCGCGCTGCTCGCAGCCGCCGAGCGGTACGCGATCGAGCGGGGTGCTCGCAAGCTCAGCCTGCGGGTGCTGAGCACGAACACGCCGGCGATCCGGTTGTACGACCGGGTCGGGTTCGTCCGCGAGGGAACGCTGGCCGGCGAGTTCCTCATCGACGGCAGGTACGTTGACGACGTGCTCATGGCCAAGCGACTGGAAAGCGTCGTGCCGGAGGCGCGCAGGGAAAACACCGTGCCGGAGGCGCGCAAGACAGACAGGCAGACGCATTGACGCCGCAGCAGCAGATGGCAGGCCAGCCGACCGCGTATGAGCAGCAGCCGTTCCGCCCGCCTGCGGGCGCCACCGAAGTGCTGCTTGTCCGGCACGGCCAGTCGCAGGCGTACGTGGACGGCACGTCCTTCCCCCTGACCGGCGGGCACGGTGACCCGCCGCTGTCCGATCTCGGGCGCGAGCAGGCGAATAAGGTCTGCGCCAGGCTGAGCGCGCAAGGCATTCGCGCGATCTACGTGACCACGCTGCGGCGTACCGCGCAGACGGCGGAGCCGCTCGCCGCCCGGCTCGGGCTCACCGCGCGGGTGGAGCCGGACCTGCGGGAAGTTCACCTCGGTGAGTGGGAGGGCGGCGAGTACCGCAAGATGGTCGCGCAGGCGCACCCGACCGCGGTGCGGATGTTCGAGCAGGAGCGCTGGGACGTGATCCCAGGGGCCGAGCCGGCGGCCGAGTTCGCCAGCCGGGTGCGATCGGCGATCGGCCGGCTAGCCGCCGGCCACCCCGACGAGCGCATCGCCGTCTTCACGCACGGCGGAGTCATTGGCCAGGCGCTGGCGCTCGCCACCGGCTCGCGCCTGTTCGCCTTCACCGGAGCGGACAACGCGTCCATCTCCAGGCTGCTGGTCGTTGACGGCCGCTGGATCGTGCGGGGCTTCAACGACACCGCGCACCTGAGCTAGCCCGCCGGGTATGCCGGCGCCGCCGGTCCTGCCGTCTCAGGCATCTGCCCCGTAGAGCACGGCAATGTGCTCGGAGCTGGCCCACCCGCTATAGGTCGGCGACTGCGGCCAGCCCTCGGGCGAGTCCTGCCACTCCTCCTGCCGGCCATAGGGCAGCAGATCGATCAGCGCAAAGGTGTGGCTGAGCTGCTCGGTGCCACGGCCGTTGGTGTGCCAGGTGCGATACACGGCGTCACCATCGCGCAGGAACACATTGACAGCGAATCCGCCGCCCGGCGGTGCGCCGACGTCGCTGCCGAATGGACTGTTCGACGTCGAGTACCAGGTCATCGTGTTCCCGACCCGCCGCTTGTAGGCGAGCGCCTCGTCGATTGGGCCTTGGGTGACGATGACGAACCGGGCATCGTAGTTGTCAAGGAACTCCAGGCGAGCGAACTGCGAGGTGAACCCTGTGCAGCCGGAGCAATGCCATCGCTCGCCGGGGAACCACATGTGGTTGTAGACGATCAGCTGTGACTTGCCGCCGAAGACGTCGGCTAGCCGGATCGGTCCCTGCTCACCCTCCAGCGTGTAGTCAGCCATCTTGACCATCGGCAGTCGCCGGCGCTGCGCGGCGATCGCGTCGAGTTCTCGGGTAGCGGCCTTCTCCCTGGCGCGCAGCGCGTCGAGCTGGCGCTGCCA
>JASIBM010000037.1 GCA_030045175.1 Streptosporangiaceae bacterium
GCTGGCAGGGCGGGCGGTATCCGGTCGCCGCTCATCATGACCAGCCGCAACGCGCTGAGCCTGGCGGTGCTCTCAGGCCGCTCGCCGGCGTGCTCGGCAAGCAGCGCGGCCATCGCCGGCACCGAGTTCCACACGGTGACGCCATGAGCGTCGCAGAGGCCGAGCAGGTGCTCCGCGTCGGTCGCCCGGCCGGGGTCGGGCAGCACGAGGGCAGCGCCCGCGGATAGCGCGCCGAAGATGTCGTAGACGGACAGGTCGAAGTTGAACGCGCTGACGGCGATGAACCTGTCGGCCGGGCCGATGCCGAACCTGGCGTTGCAGTCGGCGATCACGTTCACCGCGCTGCGGTGGCTGACCATTACGCCCTTGGGCTCGCCCGTGGTACCCGAGGTGTAGAGCACGTAGGCCAGGTCGTCGGGTGACGCCCCTGGCAGCGGCCCAGGCGCCAGTTCCGCCACCGTGCTGGCTGGCACCGTGCTGGCTGGCACCGTGCTGGCTGGCACCGTGCTGGCCGGCACCGTGCTGGCCGACACCGTGCTGGCCGGCGTGGTCAGCGCGAGCACCGCGATGTGGTCGTCATCGTCCGGCTGCCAGGGCGTGTTGGTGAGCGCGCACCGTACCTTGCCGTCGCGCAGCATGTACCTGATGCGGGCCGAGGGCAGGTCGGCGTCGACCGGCAGGTACGCGCCGCCGGCCATCAGCGCGGCCAGGATGCCGACGACCTGCTCAGGTCCGCGCCGCATGATCAGGCCTACCGGCTCGTCCCGCCCGACCCCCTGCTGCCGCAGCCAGGTCGCGGCCGACGCGGCCCTGGCGGCCAGTTCGCCGTAGCTGACTTGCCCCGCGGCGGTCAGGATCGCCGGAGCGTCGGGAGCCAGCCCCGCCTGGGTGATGAAGGCGTCGTGCAGCGGCTGGCGTGGCAGCGGTGCCGCGGTGTCGTTCGCTGCGGTCCGGCGTGCTCGCTGGTCGTCGGGCATCAGGTCGAACGTGATCGCCGACCACATGGCGTCGCTTGCCTCGTCCGCCAGGTCGTCAAGCAGCCGCTGGTAGCCGCCCGCCATGGCGCTGACAAGTCCGTCCGGGAACAGCCCGGCCACCTCGTCGAACTGGACGACCACGCCACCGTGCTGCTCGAACGCGAAGCCATTGAGCCAGAGCTGAGGCGTCTGACTGGACGTGTACACCTCGGGTCCGAAGAGCTCGATGGCTGAGCCGTCGAGATCGGCGAGCACGTAGCCGATCGCGCTGTTGAAGGTGAACGGCATGCGCGCGTCCGCGCCGCCGTCGCGGCGCGCGAGCTCGCGCAGCACCTCGATGCCGGAGAAGTGCCTGTTGTCGATGTCGCGGCGCAGCCGCACCTGGAGCGCACGGGCTCGCTCGGTGAAGGTGAGGCGCCTGTCGATGTCGATCCCGACGAGCAGTGTCTGGGAGAAGTTACCGATCGCGCTGGCGATGTCCGGATGGATCGGCGGCCGGTTCGCGACCGTGGTGGTCAAGGTGAACCTGGTGCCCGCGCCCCACCGGGCGAGTGCCTCGGCGTAGGCAGCGAACAGCACTGCGGTCGGGGTCAGTCCGTTGCTAGCGGCGCGGCGCTTGACCGTGGTCCAAGCGCCAGGGTCAAGCCGCGCGACGTGCTGCACGAACCTGGGGCGGATGATCGATGACGGGCTAGCGGCGAGCGGCAGGCCGGGCCGAGGCGGCAGGTCGGCCAGCCGGTCCAGCCAGTAGGCGCGCGAGCGCCTGGCGGGCGGCAGGTCGGCCATCGCATCGACGCCAGCCACGTAGTCCGCGAACGACATCGGCTCTGGGTCGCCGGCCGGATGCGGCTGCGCGCCGTCGGTGTTGGCCCGGGGGGGCACAGCGCCCCCTGGGGACACCCCAGACCCCGATGGCCCGGAACCCCCCGCGGTATAAGCGGCCCACCAGTCCCTGAAGAACAAGAACATGCTGATGCCGTCCATGACCAGCCCGTCGTGACCGACGTGCAGGCGCATCCGGTCGTCGGCCAGCAGCGTGATGTCTACGGCCAGCATTGGCGCCACGTCGCTGGGCAGGATGCGGTGGGAACGCTGCTCGCGAAGCTCGGCAAGTCGCGCGCCTTGCTCGTCCGCCGATGCGCCGCGCAGGTCAAGGCGGCCGATCTGGACGTCAGCCGTCTGCTCGGTCACCTGCCGGCCGTCGGCCGTGAACCAGGTGCGGAGCATGCCATGCCTGGCGACGACCCGGCGCAGCGCCACCTCAAGCCTGTCGATATCCCAGCAGCCGTCGATCTCGTGGTAGATGTGGCTGGAGACATTGCCGATCTCCACCGAGCCGCCGCGGCCGATCAGATAGCCACGCTGAAGCAGCGTCAGCGGGAAGCTGCTGGCCTGCGCCGCCTGCGCGCCGGTCAGGTACTCGATCAGCTCGGCCTTGACAGCCTTGATCCGGCCGACCAGCTCCGCGTCGGCGCGTTGCCTGGGTCCTTGCAGGCGCAGGTCGGTTCCGCAGACGGTGAGGCTTAGCCCGCGCTCGGTGACCTCTCGCAGCACCTCCAGGTGGTTCACGCCACGGCCATCCCGCCGGATACGAGCTCGGCGAGCTCGGCGATGGTCCGCTCGCCAAGCAAGTCCTCGATGGCCACGTCCGTGCCCGTGCGCTGCAAGACCTGGTACTGAAGGGCGATCGCCTGCATCGACGTGACGCCGAGCGCAACCAGCGTCGCGTCCGCTGGCACCTCGCCCTCGGGCAGCGTCAGCACCGCACCGACGGCCTCGCGGAGCCAGCTCAGCACCGAGCTGGGGGGCTTGGCGGGGTCGTCCCCCCGGGCCAGCCCGGACTCGGCTGGTCCGGCCTGATCTCCCGCCACGCCGAAGAAGGCCTGCCGCGCCAGGTCTATGCGAGTCCCTGGTGGCACCAGCGTCACGTTCCGCGGCCACCGCTCCTGCGCAGCGATGCCGAGCGCCTCCGTCAGCCTGGCCGCGAACCGCGGCATCACCGGCGCGGCGCAGGCGGCCAGCAGCTTGGCCGCGGCGAGCTCGAGCGCGACGGCGGTGCGCGCCTCGTCCTTCCAGTCCGCGAGCTGGCGGGTCGCCGCCTCGGTGGCGGAGAACCGCAGCACGTCTTCGACCAGGTCGTCCAGGGTCGCGGCGGCGCGGTTGAGCGAGAACCCATCCGGCGCGAGGCAGCCGCCCATCGCGCTGAGCCTGTTCTCGAGCTGGCCGAGGAACGCCGCGTGCTCTGGCGTCCAGATCCCGGCGTCGGGTACGACGCCACCGTATTGCTTCTCGACCCTGGTGCCGAGGTCGCGCAGCCAGCGCTGCCAGGTGCCGATGAGGGTCTCCCGCACGACCTGCTCGTACTCGTCCAGGGTGAAGTTGGTTCTGCGGGTCTCTGGGCGGGTTCTGGCCAGGTAGTACCTGATGCCGTCGACGGTGTCCGGCCGAAGCAGGTCCTTGCCCCAGATCACGTGCCTGCGGCTGGTTGAGAACTTGTCGCCATCGAGCAGGTAGAACTCGTTGAGGTTGTAGTCGATGTCGGGCGTCCAGCCCGGATTGGCGATCTTGTACAGCGCGGGGCCGAGTATGGAGTGGTAGAAGGTGTTGTCGTAGCCGAGGAAGTGCACGATCTTCCAGTCGTCGGCGGGCGCGTCGGCCCGCCAGTCCTTGCCGAGCTTGCGGCCGAGCGAGTCGATGCCGTAGATGAAGCCGAAGGCCAGCTCGATCCAGACCCAGATGACCTGCCCTGGCACGTCTTGCTGGGTGGGCGGGACGCCCCAGGACGCGGGATGGGTGAGCGCGACGTCGATGCGCTCGCGGCTGAACACCCGGTTCGCCAGCTCGCGCAGCCTGGCCGGGGCGCGGCCGACGTGGTGGTGCTCGAGCACGTCGGCGCGCATCTCGTGCAGGGGCAGCGTGTACCTGGTGATCGCGCCCTGCCGCGGCGCCGCCGTTCCGAACGACGAATGCGGCTCGGTCAGGTCGACGCAGAAATTCGGCTCGCCGCATATCTCGCAGATATTACCGCCGGTCTCGTTGCCGCAAGTCGGGCAGCCGCCGCTGACATAGGGCTCGTAGAGGTACTGCCCGCCCTCGCCGTCGAACAGCGCGGTGCCCTCTGCGACGGTGACCCGGCCAGAGCTGACGAGGCGATCGAAGAACGCCTGGAGCGCGCGCTTGTACCGCTCGTCCGTGCTGGTGTGATTGATCTGGTCGGGCTCGATGTCCATCAGCCGCAGCGTCTGCTCGATATCGGCCGCGTAGTGCGCGGCCAGCTCGGCCGGCGAGCGTCCCTCCCGCGCGGCACGCTCGGCCACGTAGCTCTGGTGATCGTCGGTGGCGGCCAGGTGCCAGACGTTCGCGCCGTTCATGCGCTGGAACCTGACGAACGCGTCCGTGCCCAGGTAGGGCCCGGACAGGTGGCCGATGTGCAGCGTCCCGTTCGGCGTGGGCGGCGTCGAGAACACGAAGACAGGGCGGTCGCCGAACCGCCTGCGGTCGGTCCTGGCGGCCACCAGGGACGCGCGATCGGCGTCGCGCCAGTAGAACGTCGCGAAGGTCAGGTCCTGCGAGCCAGTGTTGTCTAGATAGTGCGTCTCGAAGGGCTCGAACTGCAGGACCATGCCCGGTGCCACTGGCGTCCGCTTGGCGTCCACGATGATGTCTCCGCTGCCCGACACGATCACGAAAGTCTCGGTCTCGTCGTGCTGATGCGGATCGGAGTGCGAGCCTGGGGGTACCTTGCCCCAATTGGCGCCCACGCCCATCGACTCGACCGCTCCCATGTCGATCTCGCCGAGGTCGATGCCGAACGACCGGTGCATCGCGCTGGCGTCATACGTGCTGATGATCACGTGTGGCTCCTCTTACTGAGCGTGATTTCCTCGCGCCTGGCGCGCACCAGGTCTACGGCCGCGGCGCTGATCGCCGGGCCAAGCCGGTAGCCCGAGCCGTTCGCTGCCCCGGCGAACACGATCCGGCCTGCCGCGTCGAGACGGCGTACCACCGGCTCGGCCTCGGGGCTGTACGCATCGCAGAAGACGCGCCCGGCCAGGCAGGCGCTCGCCAGGTCGGGTGAGTACCGGCGCAGGCAGTCGCGCGCCGCGGCGAGGTCCGCGGCCGTCAGGCTGCCCGTGAGCGCGTCCGGATCGACGTCCCACTCCTGGCACGTGTAGCTGAACAGCCAGTGCCCGCGACGGTGCAGCGGCAGCAAGAACGCGTCCTCATCATCGAAGACCACGACCTGCGCGCCGGGGCCGGGACGCTGTTCGATGTGCGCGGCGACGATCTTCTTCACCCGCAGCCCGAGCGGCTCGACTAGGTCACGCCAGGCCGGACTGGCCAGCCACGGGCCGGGCGCCAGTACCACCGAGTCGGCCACCAGCTGCTCGCCAGTGCTCAGCGACATGGTCACGGCGGCGCCGGTGACCGCGAGCCTGGTGACTTCCACTCCCTCGAGAAAGCGTGTCATCGGCCGCAGTTCCGCCGCCAGGGCCTGGGCGACCTGGTAGACGTCCGCGTGGTGGCAGCGTGGAACGCGCCAGGCCAGCGTGCCCTCGGGAAGCGAGAGCGAGTGGCAGGACAGGCTCGTTACCTGGGTGGGCTCGGCGTCGTCGTAGTGCCTGGCGATCCGCTGCCCCGGCGCGCCGCCTGCGATCACGGTCGCCCCGACCGGGTGGATGGGCAGGTCGGGGCGGCGCGCTCGCAGGTCCGCGTAGTACGCCTGGCTGTAGGCGGACATGCGCCGCACCCTGGCGGATGCCCCCCTCGGCAGGAAAAGGCCGGCGGACCGCCGGCTGGCGCCCGCGCCGATCGCGTCGCGGTCGAGCACGATGACCGAGGCATCCTGGTCGCGGTCGGCCAGCTCGCGCGCGATCAGGCAACCGATGATCCCGGCGCCGATGACGGCCGTCGCGGGTCGCGTCATCGCCTGCCGCCCTCGAATTCCTCGTTGGACGGCTTGGACATCCACTCGATGAACGAGTCGAGCTGATGCTCGGTGCGGATCCCGCGCAGCCGGTTGAGTATCCGCTGGCTGCGCCAGGCGTTCAGGCTCAGGTTGGGGTCCGCGAGCCCGCGCTGGCCGCGGACGGCGTTCTGCAAGAAGATGTTGTGCTCAGCAGGCCCGTCCCAGCGCACGGCGAAGCTGTCATCGACCTTGTACTCCTCGCCCTCGCGCGCCAGTCGCGACGCGATCGGGTCGAGGAAGCTCATCGGGGCCGGGCGGAATCCGGTGGCCCAGATCACGACGTCTAGCTCGACGTTCTCGCTGACGCCGTCGTGGTCATGATGGGCGAGCTCGAGGTTCCACGCCCCGGCCTGCGCGCACGAGACCGCCGTCACCTGGCGGTTCGGGTAAAGCGCGACCAGGTCGGAGTCGCCTTCTATGAAACGGCGGGTATAGATCTGCTGGTAGATCAGCCGGAGCGTGGCCTCTGAGATCCCGTCGCTGGTGAGCACGTTGCGCGCGTTGAGCGCCTGCCGGGTGCTCCGGTCGAGGCTGGCGAAGTAGTCGGAATAGCTCGGCGAGAAGTAGTCGTTGGTGAACGGCGAGTCGTCGAGGGGGAGGTAGTTCGGCCGGCGGGAGATCCACAAGACCCGGCGCGGTGACTCGTCGCGAGTCCGCGAGATCAGGTCGAGGAACGCCTCCGCGCCGGACTGGCCGCCCCCCACGATGCCGACCCGCAGCCCGCCCACGGCGCTCGCCTTGGCCAGGAACTCACTCACGTGGAACTGCCGCTCACCGAGGTAGGCCAGCGCCTGTGGCGGTATCCACGGCTGGACCCCCACGCCAACGACGATGTTGTCGGCGGTCACGGTCATCCCCGTCGCGCGGACGACGAACCGGTCCTGGTACTCGACCAGGTGCACCCGCCGCCCGAAGACAATGTTCTGGTTCTTGCGGCTCGCCCATTCCATGTAGTTTCGGAATTCCTGCCGAGGCACGGCGTCGAACTGAGCGTTCATGAAGTGATAGATGCGGCCGACTTCATACAGGTATGACAGGAACGAAAACTCGCTGGTTGGCTCGGAGAGGCTGACGAGATCTTTAAGCATGGAAACTTGTATGGACGCGCCCGGGATTTGCTGGCCGTCATGCCACTCAAATCCAGCATTCTCGTCGAGAAAGAGGTTCGTAAGCTCCGGGTGACTGTGCATCAGGGACGCCAAGCTCAGATTTGCTGGCCCGACGCCGATGCCGACGCAACGATAGTGCTGTGGCGTCTCAGACGTGTCCGCTAGCACTACGCTTGACCCGCTGCGATCCCGCCAATCCCGAGCGTTCCCCGTATGACTGTCACGTTTCACCATCCCTTTCCACCGGCAATTACGACGGAGAAAGGTAAGCCGTACTTACCGTACTTACCGTGTCAGCGCGGGCCTCAGTAGGCCCTGGACCACGATCCGTTGCGTCCCAAAGGTTGTCAAGGCTAGTCTTGTGTGATGGTTGCACATAAGTCAGAAATACTGAGACTGCCCACAAGGGAATTGATCTCCAGGCGGAGCGAGCTGGCCAAGTGCCTCGGCGACCTCGAGCACGTGCTGCTCGGGTCGCTGGTGGAGCAGACGCGGCGGTGCGGCAAGGCTGGCTGCCAGTGCGCGACGACGGGCTCCGGGCACGGGCCGTACGCCTATTTAGCGCCCAGGCGCGGCCGGCGCGGCATGCGGTACGTGCCCGCCGATCTGTTGCTGCGGGTCCGCGCGGCGCTGCGGCAAGGTGAGCAGGTCGAAGCCGTGCTCGCCGAGATCTCGGCGATCAACGTCGAGCTCTTGGCGCGGCGGGAACTCTGACCTGCACGCCGCGCCGCCCTCCGCCCGACCAGCCGCGCCGCCGCGCCGCCCTCGGCCCGGTCAGGCCGCGCCGCCCTCCGCCCGGCCGG
>JASIBM010000243.1 GCA_030045175.1 Streptosporangiaceae bacterium
AGGTGCGCGGCCTGGGCGCGCCGGTCGGCCTGGCTGCCCCACTGGTAGGCCAGCGCGGCCTCGGTGATGACCGCGACCAGCCGCGGCGCGGTGCCGTCGGCTCGCTCCAGGATCTGCTGGCGGCGCAGCCGGGCTTGCAGTGCCCGCTCGCGCCAGCGCTCGTCCCACGGCCCGACGGCCAGCAGCGCCCGCGCGTACGCCGGGGTCTGCAGCAGCCCGGGCAGCACCAGCGGCATGTACACGCTGATCCGCGCCGCGTCGTTCTCAAACCCAGCAAACTCGTTGGTGAAGACTCTCTCCTTCTCCCTTTCTGGCTCGTGCCACCACAGCCGCGCGCGGGCGCGGCTCACCAGCTCCTCTAGTTCCTCGCGCTCGGCGTCGTTCGCACCGTAGATGCGTGCCAGGTCACGCACGTGGCTGGCGTCGGGGAGCCGCCATTGGTTCGCTTCGAACCTGTTCAGCCTGCCCCGGCTCCAGCCGAGCTTGTCGCTGGCCTCGTTCAGGCCCAGCCCGGCGCGCAGCCGCATCGCGGCCAGGCGGCGGGACAGCCGCCGCTTCGCCACCGTGGCCCCGTAGCCGCTGTCATCGACCATCAGGCTCTCCCAGATCAACACTCCAATATTGGCAACTCAAGCATAGAATCCATACCGCACAGATTCAGTGTTTCCGTCAGCAAGGTCAAGGGCCTGCGACATCGCCGAACGTTGGCACCAGGGCGGCCGTTGCCCCGTCGGTGGCCAGCGGCGGGATGGATGCCGGCGGGCCTTCCCCGGAGGAGAGCATGAGCGAGCCAGAGCAAGTTCCGCTGGGCGTTGACACGACCAAACCGAGCCCCGCGCGGATGTATGACTGCTATTTGGGTGGGACCGCGAACTTCCAGGTAGACCGGGACGCTGTTGCCCGCATAGTTGAGCTAGTGCCCGAGATCCGGGACGCGGCCTGGGCCAACCGAGGGTTCCTGCAGCGGGCGGTACGCCGGATGGCGTTGCGCGGCATCCGCCAGTTCATCGACCTTGGCGCCGGCATGCCGACGCAGCGGTGCACGCACGAGGCGGCGCGGGAGATTCACCCGGATGTCCGCGTGCTCTACACCGACAATGACCCCTCCGTCGTCGCGCATGGCAGGCAGATCCTGGCTGACGTGCCGGGCACAGTCATCGTCGAAGCAGACCTCCGCCAGCCCGAGTTCCTGCTGACCCACCCGGAGGCGAGGCATCTGCTCAACTTCAGAGATCCTGTTGGCCTGCTGGTCGTCGCGGTGACTCAGTTCATCTCCGACGTCGACGACCCATGGGGCCTGGTCGCACGGTACATGGACGCGCTGGCTCCCGGTTCGTACCTGGCCCTGTCCGCGCCAACGGCTGATCACGCGATCGCGCAGAAGGTTGACCGGATACTCGACGTATACGCCACGTCAACCGTCCCCCTGGTCACCGCCCGCTCCGCGGCTGATATCGGCCGGTTTTTCGCCGGGCTGGAGATCGTCCCGCCGTATCCGGGCGCAGCGCCGACGCTCACCTCAACGGGCTTGTGGGACTGCGAGGATCCCGATGCCGCCGAGAGCGACGGTTCGCGCTGGTTCTACGCTGCCGTTGCCCGCAAGCCTAGAATGGCCGCCAATGAACAGACCCGCCAAGCCGACCCTCGATGACCTCGGCGTCGACGCGACAGCCCTCGCCTGGCGCAGCTCCAGCAGCGGACCGGGCGCTATCGAGGTGGCGTTCGCCCAAGCCCTCGGACAGAACTGGGTGCTGATGCGGCTCACCGGCGACCCAGACCGACGGGTCAGCGTGTTCAGCGAGTTCGAATGGGAGTGCTTCCTCGACGGAGCCAAGAAGGGGGAGTTCGACGGCCCCCGGCCATAGCTACCTGGGCCATGCCAGCTCACAGCCAGTCATCCCAGCTCAGCGCCGCCGGCCAGTGACGGGCGCGGTCCGAGGTGCGGACATCGCCCGGCGCTGAGCATTGATCTGTGATGCACAGATTCGCTTCCTGGTAGGCTACTTTCCACGTTCTGTCAAGGAGGAAGCCTCCCGTGGTCGATGACGCCTTCGGGGCCATCGTGGCGAAGCGGCGGCTGTCCCGCCGCCTGGCCGCGATGCGGCTGCGCGCCGGGCTGGGCCTGAACGAGGCCAGCGACAAGCTCGGCTGGAGCCGGGGCAGGCTCGACCGCTTCGAGCGCAACGAATGGCGGCTCCCTGATGCCAGCCACGTACGGGATCTGGCCAGGATCTACCAGGCCACCGACGGGGCAACGGCCGCCCTGGTGCCAACGTTCGGCGATGTCGCAGGCCCTTGACCTTGCTGACGGAAACACTGAATCTGTGCGGTATGGATTCTATGCTTGAGTTACCAATATTAGAGTGTTGATCTGGGAGAGCTTGATGGTCGATGACAGCGGCTACGGGGCCACGGTGGCGAAGCGGCGGCTGTCCCGCCGCCTGGCCGCGATGCGGCTGCGCGCCGGGCTGGGCCTGAACGAGGCCAGCGACAAGCTCGGCTGGAGCCGGGGCAGGCTGAACAGGTTCGAAGCGAACCAATGGCGGCTCCCCGATGCCAGCCACGTGCGCGATCTGGCACGCATATACGGAGCGAACGAGACCGAGCGCGGGGAGCTGGAGGAACTCGTCAGCCGCGCCCGCGCGCGGATGTGGTGGCACGAGCCAGAAAAGGAAAGGGAGAGGGTCTTCGCCAACGAGTTCGCTGGGTTTGAGAACGACGCGGCGCGGATCAGCGTGTACATGCCGCTGGTGCTGCCCGGGCTGCTGCAGACCCCGGCGTACGCGCGGGCGCTGCTGGCGGTCGGGCCGTGGGACGAGGGCTGGCGCGAGCGGGCGCTGGCGGCGCGGCTGCGCCGCCAGCAGGTCCTGGAGCGGACCGACGGCACCACGCCGCGGCTGGTCGCTGTGGTCACCGAGGCCGCGCTGGCGTACCACTGGGGCAGCCGGGCCGACCGCCGCGCCCAGGTCGCGCACCTGGCGGCGATGAGCCGGCGCCCGAGCGTGGAGCTGCGGATGCTGCGGTTCGCCGACGGGCCGCACCCGGGCATGAGCAGCCTGATCGACATCTTCGACTTCCCCGACGACGACGAGCCGAGCGTGGTCTACATCGAGAACGACACCGCGATACAGGAGGTGACCAAGCCCGAGGAAGTCGACGCCTACAAGAGAACCTTCGCCCGGATCCGCGACGCCGCCCTCGCCCCCGCCGCCACCCGGGCCCACCTCGACCAGCTCACCCACACCCTGGAGTAACAGCCATGACAGACCTGTCCCAAGCCGTCTGTCGGAAGGCGTCCGCCAGCACGTCC
>JASIBM010000244.1 GCA_030045175.1 Streptosporangiaceae bacterium
ACGCTGACGTTCACCCCGCTCACTGATTGCGTACAGGCGCCGTCCGCCCAGGTGGCAGCCTCCATTTCGGCGGGAACCGGTAGTCGATCGCAGGGCCTGCCTGCCGGAACTGCTGCTTGATCCTCGTCCGCCCGGCCGTGCCTGGCACGTGCGGGTGGGACAGCCGGGTGTACTTGGACACCTCGCAGAACACGTTCTGCCAGTCGATCAGGGTGGGCCAGCGGCCCCACAGATCCTCGAACTCCACCCCCAGCCGCACGAAATGCTCATGCGAGGTGTCGCGCATCCAGGCGATCACCTCCGCCGGGGCCAGGCCACCGGTATCAGCGAAGCATTTAGAGATGCCGTCCAGCGCCCCAGGCCCGGCGACGACAAACTGGTCTTCATCCGCCGTGGCGATCGCCGCGTAGCCGACGTCGATCGCATGCTGGTAGGCCAGGAACGGCCCCAGCGACGGCAGCGCGGCCAGGCGCTCATAGAGTTCACGCAGGTCGCGCGCAGCTGTGACGGCCTGCGGCAGCCCCGTGGCCATCGCATGCTCGATCAGCCGCAGGTGGTTGCCGTGCTTGCGCGGCTCTCCGAACGGCGGGCTGGGGACGATGTAGGCAGCCGAATAAATTCGCTCCCCCTGGCTCATCGCCTCATTCAGGATCCGGTTGTAAGCGGCGAAGTCATAATTGCCCCAAGCGGGACGTGCGCCCAAGCGCCCGGTCAACAGTTCCCAGGTCTCAATCCGGTTGAAGAGCTTGAACAGCAGGACGCGAAACACCACCTCCTGCGGGTCTTGCGGCCCGGAGTAGATCACGTCCCGGATCAGGTACTGCGACACCCGGTCCGCGGCCCGGTACACGCTTGTGAACTTATGCTTCGCCAGGATCGGGTCATTCGTCCAGGGCGGTGGCATCCCCTCTGCCCGGCGGTGGAAGATGCGCTGCCGCTCCGCAGCGAACCGCCAGTAGGTGTCAAAGCACTCCGTGACCGTCAGCACGCGGCTGCCAGCCCGGAACCGCGAAGGACCGCCAGACCGACCTGCTCCGCGTTCGCCGAGATCCAGAGGGAACGCGAGCTGCTCGGGCATGCGACGACGGTACAGCCTCAGGGCGAGACGATGCCGAACAAGGACGAGCGACATCTCCGAGATTCACTCTCAGTGATCGAAAGGGCAGGTCCGTGCTTACGAGATGGACCGTCACTCGATCCCTGAGCTTGTCGGTCAGCGCCCGCCGGAAGGCGCCAGGGCTTCCGTACCAACGAGAATCGGTCATCGGGGTTGCCCCGCAAGGGGACCGGGGGACAGCGTTCCATCGTGCCCGGCGAAGGAGCGTGCTACGTGCGCCCTTGCCTGCTCCATCCATCCGGATGCCTCCGGGGTGCCAACGATGCCCAGGAGCCAGCGAAGCAGCGCGAGGCCATCCCCACGGCGGAGCCCGAACCGGGCCGCGTGCGGCCTCAGCGCATCGGCGAAGGTTCCCGGATAGTCATAGGCAGAGCGGATCGCGTCGTCAATAACCTGCGCTACAGCCTCGGGATCTTCCTTGTCATCAAGGAGGTCAGCGGCGATGCGAGCCGGCCGGGTGACCGGCATCCCCTGAAGGGCTGTCCGCTCACCCGGCCCGACGAGCCGGTGATGCAACCGGACGTCCGAACGGCGGGACTGCCGCCGGACCGGCAGGGTGAACTCATGCCGATCCGCCGGGAGATGCCCGAGACCATACAAGGCTGCCGCCGAGCGATGGGAGACGACCCCCTGCTCCGGCGTTCGCTCCCACGCCGGAACCTCTGGGGCGAGCTGCAGCCAGGCTGCCCGAAGATCGAGGTGATCCGGTGGCGGCGCCCCGGTCACGCGGTACACGCCTTGTGC
Source organism: Streptosporangiaceae bacterium (assembly GCA_030045175.1). Taxonomy (GTDB): domain Bacteria; phylum Actinomycetota; class Actinomycetes; order Streptosporangiales; family Streptosporangiaceae; genus Chersky-822. The sequence goes on from JASIBM010000244.1 coordinate 1,862, forward strand.
CACCCGGTCAAGGACGCCTGCCGTGGCCAGGCGTTGCAAGGTGGACCGTGAGACACCAGCGTGCTCGGCTTGGCGGCGGGTGATGAGCCCCCACTGATCCTCAGCGATCCGAGCGAGGCGGCTGATCGTCGGGTATCGTGCCACTACTGCATTATAGCTCATTACTGAAGCATCTCGCAGATTCTTCGCGACCGATGTGCTGCGAATTAACTCGTATATGAGCTATTATGCAGCACCTCGCTCACGAAGGACAGGCTCGCCCAGTGGTGACCGCCGCCGGGTGCTCCTCGCGCCGACGGGGACCAGTCAAGCCGAAGTGCCGTGAGCGGCGAAGCGAGCAGGTCCATCACGGTGAGTGACGGGTGACTGCTCGGCGCCTGCATCCTGCGCATCCCGTACATGCGAGCGGTTCACTAAGCCGGTCCATGAAAACGACAAACCGAACCGGCAAGTAATTCAAAAACTTACCTCTGACCTGGAGCCGCCTGTCGGAATCGAACCGACGACCTGTTCATTACGAGAAGCACGCTCCCCCTGCCCGGACGTTCTAGCTGCACTGATAGCACGCCAGATTGCACAGGATGGACGGGATGCACTGGTTCGCAAGAGCCCCTGGTCCACGACCTGGTCCACGGAATAGGTCTGGATCAACCGGCCGACGATCACTGTCAGTTAACGCCGGGCTCGGCAGCGCCCGTTCCGGCCTTCGCGAGCCTAGACTTGAGTTGTGACCGACGTGCAGGTTGCCAAGAGGTTCCGGCTTGCCCTGGACATGTACGAGTTCGGCGAGCGGATGGCGCGCTCTGCCTTGCGCCGCCGTCACCCGGATGCCAGCGAGGAGCAGATCACGCAGATGCTCCGGGACTGGCGCCGGGCGCGACCCGGCGCGCCTTCCGGCGACGCGGCCGGCCGGCCGTCGCGCCGGTTCGGGTGAACGTCCTCGAAGCCGCCCTGCGGCGCATCTCCTCAGACCTTGCGCGGTATCACCGTCGGTGGGCTCTGGTCGGGGGCTTCGCCGTGTCGGCACGGGCCGAGCCGCGGTTCACCCGCGACATCGACGTCGCGGTCATGGTGGACGACGATGCCGACAGCGAGGGGCTGGTGCGGTCGCTGCTAGCCGACCGGTACCGGCTGCTAGCCTCGATTGAGCAGGATCAGACCGGGCGGCTGGCTACGGTCAGGCTGCAGTCCCCGGCTGGCGACGGGGACGTCGTGGTGGACCTGCTGTTCGCCAGTTCGGGCATCGAACCGGAAATCACCAGGGCCGCGGAATTGACCGAGGTCGTACCGGGCCTGAACTTGCCGATCGCCACCACGGGCCACCTCATCGCCCTCAAGTTGCTTGCCAGGGACGACCAGACACGGCCGCAGGATCTGGCGGACCTGCGCGCCCTGCTCGCAGCCGCCACGCCCGAGGACCTGGCCACCGCCCATGACGCCGGCCGGCTCATCTCGGCCCGCGGATATGACCGTGGCCGCGACCTCACCGCCGCGCTCAAGGAACTCAAAGACATTCCGGATCGGCCGTAGACGGCTGAGCCGCCCGAGGTGGTCAGGCCTGGACTCGATGGTGTGGTAGCGGCCGACGGCCGTCACGACTTTCTGATCCCACGGTTCTTGCGATACCTCGAAGACTCACTCTCAGTGATCAAGAGGCAGTCCCGTACCGACGAGATGGACGGTCACTCGTTCCACGATTCGTTCCACGGAGTGGATCACATGTCGAGTGTATAATCGAAATCATTAATCCAAGCTGCATTGATGGAGCCGCCTGTCGGAATCGAACCGACGACCTGTTCATTACGAGTGAACCGCTCTGCCGACTGAGCTAAGGCGGCGCGCCGACCGCGAGGCCGACGGCGCAGAGAGTCTACCGGTTGCCGGGCCTATCCCGCTCCCGGGCTACCCCTCATGCGCCCAGCCAGCTCCCGTCGACCTCACGAACGCCAATCCTCACGGGTCCCTGCCCGGCCGGCCGACTCCGCCCTCCCCCGCGTGCGTCGCCTCGTAGGCCTGCCGGGAACCGCAAACGCTGGCGCGCGCTCCCCGAAGTCGGCGTAGAGCGGATGCTCGTACTTCAGGAAGCACATCAGCCGCCCGTAGGCGCCGGCGCAGCACAGATCCCGCCCGCACGGCCCGATCCGCCCGGAGCTTGGCGTCGTCCATCGGCCCGACCTGACGCGACTCGATCTTGGCCGCCAGCAGTGCGGTCAGGTCGCGGACCAGGTCGCGGAAGTCGATCCGGCACGGCCTGGCCCGCTTGTACGCATCCGCCGCGAGGTCGGCCTTCGCGGACGATCCTTGAACGCCGCCTGGGCACAACGTGGGGCCATTGCTGTCGTCCGAGCAGCAGTAAGGGCACCACGTTGTTGCCGGTCAGCCGACCGCGCGGCAGCCGACGGGGCTGGTGGGACTGGTGGGACTGATTAGCAGCGGGTGATCATGGACCGGGGGAGCGCGGCGGCACGGCGGGAGCCGGCCGGTCAGCGTGCCAGGGCCAGCGTCATCTCTTCGACGGCAAGCAGCGGGGCCACGCTGGCGGCCAGGCGCTCGCGGCATATCATGATCGCCTCGATCCTGCGCACCGTGGCGTGCGGTTGCGACGCGCTGGCCAGCTCGCGCAGGTCGTGCTCGACGGCCGCGTTCGCGAGTTCCACGTCGGCGCCGAGTTGCACCGCAAGCACGTCCCGGTAGTACCCGGCCAGGTCAAGCAGCGCCAGGTCGAGCGCGTCTCGCTTGATCCGGGTGGCTCGGGACTTTTGCCGCTCTTCGAGGTCCTTCAGCGCGCCCGCCGCCCCTCTCATCGCGGTGGCGACGCCCTTGCCGGTCGATCCCTCGCCGAACGCGCGCCTGAGGGCGTCGCGCTCAGGCCCGTCCAGCGCCTCGGTCGTCGCCGCCGCCTCGGCCTCTGCCCCCTTCACCAGGGCGGCGGCGGCGGCCAGCGCCCCGCCAAGGCCGGTCGCCTGCATCGGAACGGTGAGCACGGCCGCTCGGCGCCTGGCCGCCTCGGGGTCGGTCGCGAGCCTGCGCGCCCGGCCGATGTGCCCGAATGCCGACCGGGCCGCCGTGAGCGCCTGATCCGGGCTGACCCCCTCGCGCACCAGGAGATCGGCCACCGCCGCCGTCGAGGGCGTGCGCAGCGTGATCAGGGCGCACCTGGACCTGATCGTGGTGGGCAGGTCGTCCGCCGACGGCGCGCAGAGCAGCCAGATCGTTCGCTTCGGCGGCTCCTCGATGGCCTTGAGCAGGGCGTTGGCGGCCTGCTCCGTGGCCCTGTCGGCGTCCTCGAACTCGATCACCCGCCACCCGCCGTAGACCGGCGACGCGGCGGCCTTCAGCACCAGGTCCCTGGTCTGCTTGACTCCGTAGGACAGGCCCTCGGGCCGGACAAGCAGCAGGTCGGGATGGGTGCCCGCGAGGACCTGGTGGCACGAGGGGCACTGTCCGCAGCCCCGCTCGGGGCACAGCAAGGCGGCGGCGAAAGCCCGCGCCGCGACCGAGCGGCCAGATCCCGGCGGTCCGGTAAACAGCCAGGCGTGCGTGACAGCCTCAGCGGAGGCGGCGGCGCGCAATTGCGCCACGACCAGGTCCTGGCCGGTCAGCCGGTCGAACACGGCTCCTGGGGTCATTCGTCTATCACCGGGATCGAGCCGGTGATCTCTTCGGCTCGCTCCGGTACCGGGTCGGGCAGCAACTCCCGCACTGCCACCCGCACCTCGCGGCTGATCTGTGAGGGATCCTTGGTCGCGTCGAGCACCAGGTACCGCTCGGGCTCCTCCTTCGCCAGGTCGAGGAAACCGCCGCGGACCCGGTCGTGGAACTGAGCTGGCTCGGCCTCAAGGCGGTCGGCCGATGCGGTGCGACGAGCGAGCCCGTCGGAAGGCGGCAGGTCGAGCAGGATGGTCAGGTCGGGAACCAGGCCCCCGGTCGCCCGCTCGTTGACCTCGCGGATCGCGTCGAGCGACAGCCGGCGGCCGGCGCCCTGATAGGCCAGCGAGGAGTCCACGTACCTGTCGGTGACCACGATCGTGCCCCTGGCCAGGGCCGGGCCGATGACGGCTGCCACGTGCTCGGCACGATCGGCGGCGTACATCATCACCTCGGCCCACGGCGAAAGGCCGGTGTGCGCGGTGTCGAGCAGCAGCGCCCGCAACCTGTTGCCGACCTTGGTCGCGCCAGGCTCGTGCGTCGACAGCACGTCATAGCCGTTCTCCCGCAGCCAGATAGCGAGCAACCTGGCCTGCGTGGACTTGCCCGCACCCTCGCCGCCCTCGAACGCGAACAGCATGCCCCGACCGCCCGGCCGCTCGCCAGGGTCGTCGTCGTAGCCGTAATCGCTGGCCCTGGGCCGGGCCGACGGGGGTGGCGGGTCCGGCAGCGGCCGGCCGCGAAGGGCGCCGACCAGGTCGGGGAGCAACGGCACGCCGGGCCGGTCGTCCATCTTCCTGTAGGCCTTGGCGCCGAGTATCGCCGCCACGATGGCCGCGAGCAGCAGCACGAAGTTGTTGCCGACCCCTTTGTACGTGACGTGGCCGATGGAGACGGTGGCCGACCCGTGGTCGAAGCCCGCGACCATGGCCGAGAACCCGGCAGCGAGCAGCGGCGCGATCGCGATCACGAGGAACATGACTACCCGGATCGCGGACTGAAGGAACGCGAACGTCCGGCCTCTGGTGTCGTCGTCGACCTCACGCCCGATTACCGTGTACGCGGTCACGTAGGCGCTGCCAGCGCAGATCCCGAGCAGGATCAACAGCAGCGCCACGGCCACCCAGTTCGGGATCAGCGCGATCAGGGCCAGCGGGATGCCCGCGACGGCGATGGCGAGGCCGAACAGCCGCCGTCTGCTGAAGTCGCCGAGCAGCCGCACGCCGACCGACATCCCGGCCGCCAGGCCGAGGAAGATGGCCGTGAACACGAAGCCCCAGCCGGTCGCGCCGCCGCCGAGCGTGTTGCGCACGTAACCGTAGCCTAGGCCGACCACGGCGCCGGCTGCGGCGAACGCGCCGATCATGCCGATCGTGATCCCGCGCACGATCTGGTCCTGGCCGGCGAACCGCCAGCCCTCCAAGATCGACTTGGCGACCGAGGGCACCGAGATCGGTTCGCCGCCGTCCTTGTGCGGCAGCTCGCGCAGCGAGTAGACGGTCACTGCCGAGACCACGAAGGTGGCCGCGTTGAAGTACAGCGCGAGGCTGACCTGCCCGTGCTCATGCGCGCCGAACACGCCTGACACCGGGGCCAGGTGCTGGCTGATCGCGGCGAGCGCGGCGAACACCAGCGAGGCGACCGGCGCGGTCCCGTACGTCGTCAGCAGGCTGTACTGGTTGGCTTCCTCGAGCTTGTTCGCCGGTACCAGGTTGGGGATCGAGGCATCCTTGGCCGGGGTCCAGAACAGCGACGCGCAGCTCGCCATGAACTGGGCGGCGTAGAGCCAGCCCAGCTTCGGGGCGAAGCCGATCATCAGGTTGAGCGGGATCGACAGGTAAAGCACGGCCCTGATCACGTCGCCGGTGACCATGTTGATCCTGCGGTCGAGCCGGTCGGCCACGGCGCCGGCCAGGGGGCCGAACAGCAGGTACGGCAACAGCGAGGTGATCCACACGCCGCTGACCGCGATGCTTCCCGCGGTCGCCTGGACCTTCTGGCCGGTCAGCGAGTAGGCCAGCGCGGACAGGGCCAGCAGGCTCAGCCAGTCCCCCAGGCTGGACAGCGACGTGGCGATCCAGAGCCGCCGGAACGGCCTGATCGACAGCGCGCCACCACCGCGCTGACCCAAAGGGGGTCTAAAGCTCATAACGCAAGGCTATCGACAAGTTCCGCCAGCTCGTCGCTAGCTGGCAGAACGCCTTGGCCTAGATCCGCCTGACTTGGGCGCCGAGCGACCGGACGAACGGCCCGTTCCGGCTCGTGACGTACCAGAACGCGATGCGCCCGACTCCGCCGACTGCGCGGATGCTGACCTGGCGGCGCCGGAACGCCCGGTACCACCGGTACCAGAGGCGCGGCGCCTCGACTGCGGGCCTGCCGCGCGGCGCTCGGCCAGCAATTCGATCGCGCGCTGCGGCGTGATCGACTCAGGCAGATCGCCCTTGCGGAGCGAGGCGTTCGTATCGCCGTCGGTCACGTACGGCCCGAACCTGCCCTCACGCAAGACGATCGGCTTGCCACTGACCGGGTCGTCGCCGAGCTCACGCAGCGGTGGCGCCGCCGCGCTGGCCGCGCGGCCACGCTGCTTCGGCTGGGCGAACAGCTCCCTCGCCTGATCGAGCGTGAGGGTGAACAGCTGTTCCTCTGACTCCAGCGACCGGCTGTCCTTCCCCTTCGCCGCGTACGGCCCGTACCTGCCGTTCTGCACGGTCACCGGCTCGCCGTCGAGCTCACCCAGCGTCCGGGGCAGCGTCAGCAGCCGCAGCGCGTCGTCGAGCGTGACGCTGTCCAGGTCCATGGTCTTGAACAGGGAAGCCGTCCTCGGCTTGGCCGCACCCCTGGAGCCCCCCGCATCCGGCGCGTCCTCGGCGGGCACCTCGGTCACGTAGGGGCCGTAGCGGCCCGCCCTGGCCACGATCGTCAGGCCGGTGCCCGGGTCCGAGCCGAGTATCTTGTCGCCGCTTGGCCGGCTGAAAAGCTCCTCGGCGAACTCGGCGGTCAGCTCATCGGGCGCGGTACCCTCGGGCACGTTCACCCGCTGCTCGCCCCGTTCCAGGTACGGGCCGTACCTGCCCACCCTGATCACGATGTCGGTGTCGGCCAGCGGGAACGAGCTCACGTCCCTCGCGTCGATGTCTGCGAGGTCGCTGACCAGGTCCTTCAGCCCTTCCTCGCGGGTGCCGTCGGGGCCGTCGGTGCCGAAGTAGAATCTGCGCAGCCACGGCACCCGGCCCGCCTCGCCCCTGGCGATCTCGTCGAGCGCGGCCTCCATCCGGGCGGTGAACTCATAGTCGATCAGGTGCTCGAAATGCCTTTCGAGCAGCGTGACCACGGCGAACGCGACGAACGAGGGCACCAGGGCGGTGCCCTTCTTGAACACGTAGCCGCGGTCAAGGATCGTGCCGATGATCGAGGCGTACGTCGACGGCCTGCCGATCTCCCTGTCCTCGAGCTCGGAGATCAGGGAGGCCTCGGTGTACCTGGCCGGCGGCCTGGTCGAGTGCTCGGCGGACTCCAGCCGCAGCGTGCTGAGCGGGTCGTTGTCGGCGAGCGGCGGCAGCCTGCGCTCCCTGTCATCGCGATCGGCGTCGTCGGCCTCCTCGACGTCCTCGACGTATGCCTTGAGGAACCCGTAGAACGTGATGACCTTGCCTGAGGCGCCGAATTCGGCCTCCTCGCCCGCGGCTGACCTGCCAGCCACCCGGACCGAGACCGACTCCCCGATCGCGTCCTTCATCTGCGAGGCGACGGTCCGCTTCCACACGAGCTCGTAGAGCCGCAGCTCATCGCCGGACAGCCGGGTCCTGGCCGGCGTGACGAAGGTCTCCCCGGCCGGCCGGATCGCCTCGTGCGCCTCCTGGGCGCTCTTGACCTTGCTGGCATACACCCTCGGCGCGTCCGGCACGTACTCCGCGCCGTAGAGCTCGCGCGCCTGCGACCTGGCCGCGGCGATAGCTGTCTCCGACAGCGTCACCGAGTCGGTCCGCATGTAGGTGATGTGGCCGTTCTCGTACAGTCGCTGGGCCACCGACATCGTGTACTTCGCGGAGAACCCGAGCTTGCGCGACGCCTCCTGCTGCAACGTCGTGGTGCGGAACGGGGCGTAGGGCGACCGGCGATAGGGCTTGCGCTCGACCGACTTGACGGAGAACGCGGCGTGCCGCAGCCGGTCGGCGAGGCTTGCCGCCGCCTCGCCGTCCAGGTGCAGGACGGGCGCCTTGTCGGAGCCCCCCGCAGCCTGCCTGAGCTCCCCGGCCAGCGTGAAGTCGCGGCCCTGGGCGATCCGGCGGCCGTCCAGGGCGACCAGCGTGGCCGTGAAGGAACGGGCGTCGGCCGGCCTTGCCTCGAATTCGGCGCCATCACGCGGCGCGAACTCGGCCTCCAGATCCCAGTAGCGCGCGGGCCTGAAGGCGATCCGCTCCCGCTCCCTGTCCACCACCAGCCGGACAGCGACCGACTGCACCCGCCCCGCCGACAGCGCGGGCATGACCTTCTTCCACAGCACGGGCGAGACCTCGTACCCGTACAGCCGGTCGAGCACCCGCCGGGTCTGATACGCCTCCACCAGGCCGCTGTCAAGCTCGCGCGGGCTGGCCACGGCGTCGGCGATGGCCTTGGGCGTGATCTCGTGGAAGACCATCCGCTTGGCAGGCACCTTGGGCTTGAGCTCTTCGAGCAGGTGCCAGGCGATCGCCTCGCCCTCACGGTCCTCGTCCGTGGCGAGCAAGAGCTCGTCCGCGTCCTTCAGCAGTTGCTTGAGCTTGCTGACCTGCTGGCGCTTGTCCGCGTGCACCACATACAACGGCTCGAAGTCCGCGTCGATATTGACCCCGAGCCTGGCCCATGGCTCTTTACGCAATTTATCCGGAATATCCGCAGCACTACCCGGCATGTCACGGATGTGTCCGATGCTCGACTCGACCACGTAGCCATGGCCCAGGTAGCCGGCGATCGTGCGCGCCTTGCTTGGCGACTCAACTATCACCAGCCGCCGGGCGCCGTCGCTGGCGGCACCGCCTGATTTGTCACGCCGGGCTGCCTGGCCCGTCTTTGCTGCCACGCTTCCTCAACCTCACATCTCGCAGACGCCAGGAGGCTACCGCAGCCGGCCGGTATGCTCCGCGAGTCCCACCTAGTGCTCCTGCTACCGAACGCATCCCCCGTGGTAGCAGATTCCCTCACGCTGATTGAATCACCGTCACGGCAGCGCACAATAAGTGGTGATGGCGGACTACTCCTACCTCGTGGTCAACATGCCGCCCGGCACGTCCAGGGACGTCGCCCGGCGCATCCTGACCGATCACGCGGAATACGGACAGTGGGAACTCGCCGGGCTGCGCCTGTACGCGGACGGCAGCCGCAGGGCAACCCTGCGACGCCCGATCATACGGCCAGGGCGGCCGACGGAACGTCAGCACATGTCGATGAAGTGATCGAGCACCTCGGTGCCGAACTCGAGCGCGGCCACCGGCACTCGCTCGTCCACGCCGTGGAACAAGGCGGTGAAGTCGAGCTCGGGCGGCAGCCGCAGCGGCGTGAACCCGAAGCAGCGGATGCCGAGCTTGCTGAACGACTTCGCGTCGGT
>JASIBM010000245.1 GCA_030045175.1 Streptosporangiaceae bacterium
CGCAGCCAGTGCTGGCCCGAGGCGCGGAAACTGCTCCCCCAGTCGTCGTCGAGCGCGTGGTAACTACGCATCTCACCGTCGGCGTAGACCTCGAGGCTGGGTTGCTGTATGCCGCGAGCCGTTATCTGGTTCACGCGCGCGAACCCCCGGCTACCCGTTATCTCCCAGCGCTCGTCGTTCGTGTAGTAGTCAGACCGCAGGTACATCTCCATCGCCACCGTGACGTCCCAGACGCCCCTGACGCCGTTCTCGTGTTCCCAGCAGATCGTGGTCGGCACGTCGAGGTCCACGCCAGGCCCGACCGAGGTCGTGCCGATCCAGGCCCTGACCTCCTTGATCGGTCCGAAGAGCCAGATGGCCGTCGCGAGCTTGTGCCAGCCGTCGTCGAAGATCATGATGCCGCGATTGCGCTTCATCTGCTCCCACTGCCACATCCAGCTATCGAACGGCACATCCCAGCCACCATGGCTGCTGCCAACCATCTTGACGTGATATCCACATACATCGCCTATTTCACCCGAGGCTACCGTTGCCTTGAGCCTTCGCAGCGGCTCATGGAACAAGTAGTTCTCCATCACGCGCAGCACGCGGTCGCCGTCGCTGGCCGCCTTCAGCATCCGCTCGGCCTCGAACAGGTCGCTGCACATGGGCTTTTGCAGATTGACGTGCCAGCCGTAGCCGAGCAGTTCGACGACGCCCTCCGGGTGCAGCTGAACTGGCAGCAGGACCTCCACGGCGTCGACCTCGACGCCGCTCGACGCGAGCTCGGCGGCCGAGGCGAACGTGCGCGCGGCCGGCCAGTCTGCCTGCCGCTGCTCGCGGCGCTCCTCGCTGGGGTCGACCAGCGCGACGACCTCGACGTCGGGGTTGCCGATGTAGCCGAGGACGTTTAGGTCGTAGATCCGGCCGAGGCCGATGAATGCGGCCCGAACCGGACGGTCATAGGGTTGGAACGTCACCGCGCTTGGCCCCCTCGGGTAGTTCGCGAGACTCTGGGTCGACTTGGGCATCCAGACCAACCTGGACCCTTGGCCCGCATAGTAACAGCCGATGTGGTACAGGGGCAGTAGCCGCCAAACCGCCCATTACCGCCGTCGTGATCAGGACGGGGCCCGGCCGTGGGAAGCTTGCTGTCACGTGGACGGCGAAGGAGCGCGTGCTCATGACAGGAACCGTTGGCGCCGACCAGCGGCCGGTACGTGGCTTGCAGCCGGTGCCTGGCCCGCAGCCGATGCCCGTGGCGCCAGAATCCCAGCCGGTGCTCGGCCCGCTCACCGCCGCAGCGATCTTCTTGGTCGTCTCGGTGAAGGCGGGCGGCGAGCCGACGGTGCGCGACCTGCTGCCCGACGTGGCCGCGCTGGCGCGATCGGTGGGCTCGCGCGTGCCAGAAGGCGGGCTTACGTGTGTCGCAGGGATCGGATCGGACGTGTGGGACCGCCTGTTCGGCGGGCCTCGACCAGCCGAGCTGCATCCGTTCCTTGAGCTGGCGGGGGCGAAGTACACCGCGATCGCCACGCCCGGCGATCTCCTGTTCCACATCAGGGCGCGGCACATGGACCTGTGCTTTGAGCTCGCTACGCAGATCATGGACCGGCTGTCCGGCTGGGTGGCGATCGATGATGAGGTGCACGGCTTCCGCTACTTCGACGAGCGGGACCTGCTCGGCTTCGTTGACGGGACGGAGAATCCGGGTGGGAGGGCGGCGGTCGCGGCGGTGCTCGTCGGCGAGGATGATCCCGCGTTCGCCAGCGGCAGCTACGTGATCGTCCAGAAGTACCTGCACGACATCCGGGCGTGGGGCACCTTGCCTGACGAAGAGCAGGAGCGGGTGATCGGCCGCACGAAGCTGTCGAACATCGAGTTGCCTGACGGCGTCAAGCCGGCTAACTCGCACGTCGCGCTGAACACGATCACGGGAGCGGACGGCGCGCAGCGGCAGATCGTGCGGTTCAACATGGCCTTCGGGAGCGCCGGCCGAGGCGAGTTCGGCACGTACTTCATCGGTTACTCGGCGACGCCGAGCGTCACCGAGCAGATGCTGATGAACATGTTCATCGGGAACCCGCCGGACAACTACGACCGGATACTCGACTACTCAACCGCGGTCAGCGGCGGGCTGTTCTTCGCACCGCCGGCCGGCTTCCTCGCGAACCTGCCCGATCCGCCCGCGCACGGGATGGCCGGAGCGCGCGGGGAGGCCAGGGCGCGGCAGGCGGCAAGCCAGGACCAGGCCGACGGGGTGGCCACCGCGACGCCAAGCGCCGGGGGCTCGCTGCGGATCGGCGGGCTGAAGGGCAAGGCCAATCACGCCAGTTAGGACCGCGCCGGCCAGGGCCGGGGTGACCGCTACGTCTCTGCGATGATCTTGCCAATGAACTGTGACGAGTCCGCCGGGGTCAGGGCCTCGGTGGACAGGCGGTTCACGACCGCCAGGTAGTTGTCTACGTCGCTTCGCGTCTCGATGTACAGGGCGCTTGTAAGCTGCTCGATGTACACCACGTCTGGCAGGTCGGACTCGTCGAAGCGCAATAGCGTGAACGATCCCCCGGTCGCCGCGTGCCCGCCGCGCCCGAACGGCAGCACCTGAATGGTGACGTTGGGCCGCTGGGACACCTCGAGCAGCCGGCGCAGCTGGGCGCGCATGACCTCCCTTCCGCCTACCGGACGCCGCAGCACCGCCTCGTCCGTGATCGACCACACCTGGGGAGGATGCTGCCCGACGAGGAGGTCCTGGCGCTTCATGCGCAAGCTCACCCTGCGGTTGATCTCGTCGGCGGGACTGGCCTTGTGGATGTGCACCATGGCGGCCCTGGCGTAGTCTTCGGTCTGGAAAAGGCCGTGCACGAACTGCAGTTCGAACGTGCGGATGATGGAGGCGGATGCCTCAAGCCCTAGGTAAACCTCGAACCAGTCGGGCAAGAGGTCGCTGTACTTCGCCCACCAGCCAGGGGCGTTCGCCCGCTTGGCCAGATCCAGCATCGCCGCCCGCATCTGCTGGTCGGTGACACCGTACAAGGTAAGCAGGTCGGCTACGTCTCGCTCCTTGAAGCCCACCCGCCCGTTCTCCAGGCGGCTGATCTTTGACCGGGACGCCCGGATCTCGTACCCAGCGCGGTCGGGCGAGACGCCGGCGGTTTCACGCAGGCGCCGTAGCTGGTTGCCGAGCAGCATCCGCAGGACGGTAGCCTCGGGCCGGCGGTGGGACAACGGACCGCTTGGCGGCTCGCTCACGGGCTCCACCGTGCCCATCCTCGGCCCATCCTCGCTTCCTGCCAACGCCGTGCCTGGGAGGAGCAGCGCTACCATCCCATCCGCAACCATAGCCGTAACATGACGACCGCGATCAAACAGGTCGTCATGTCGCCATTCACCGCACAGCGGTCACCCCTCCGGATACGATGCACGTGCAGGATAACAAGGCGGATGCACTGTGCATATCGGTTGTGCAGAAGCACTTGCGACATGACGGCGCGTCTTACACGCTAGAGTTGTACACGTTCCTCATACCGGCCAGGGGGTGGCCCAGCCCATGATCTCGCGGCGTTTACCCGGCGTAGCAGCAAATTTTGCCCTAAGTCGGCAGATATTCCTGATCGCTTTAATCTCCCCCAGACGGGCGAGGCCTGACTCTCCCCCGTGCTTCACCGCTCCTTACTCGTCGCTGAACAAGGAGGCATGGCCATGGCCAGCATGACCACAGACCAGCTCAAGGCAGTCACCGGCGGCTACGGCCGCGGTCCGCGCGGTTGCCTGTCGACGTTAGGGTCTGGCATCAACTTCTGCCCGATTCCCGGCTGCGGGAACGAGATCGACCCGTCACGCCTGATGTGCCGAGCGCACTGGTACGACGTGCCGAAGCACATGCGCGACCGGGTCTGGGCAACCTGGCGATCTGGCCAGGGCGCCATCAGCGCCGAGCACCAAGACGCGGTGCGCGTGGCGATCGCGGTGGTGCACTGCCGCCAGGACCTGCCTGCCGAGCAGGTCGCTTCGGCACCAGACCCGAGCGGCTAGTCTAGGTAGCCGCGCCAGCCCGGCGCTCCCACGCATCTCCCGCCCCGTACGCGGCATCCGGCCCGGGTAGCGCCCAGGACAGGCAGCGCCGCGCTCGCCGGGGGTCAAGCCTTCTGAACGGGGCGCGCGCATGAGGATCGATCTCGGGGCGCTTGCCGAGCCAATCGTGCAGGCACCGATGGCGGGCGGGGTTTCCACGCCGGCGCTCGCGGCAGCGGTGAACGCCGCTGGCGGGCTCGGCTTCCTCGCCGCCGGATACAAGACAGCGGAGGCGGTCAGCGACGACATCCGCGCGCTGCGCGCGCTGACCGACCGGCCGTTCGGGGTCAACATCTTCGCGCCTCCCCGGCCGCTGACCGCCGGGCCGAGGGCGGCAGCCGAGGCAGGGGTCGCGGCCTATGCCGGGCGGCTCGCGCACGAGGCGGAGCGTTACCGGGTGCGACTCGGCGAGCCCAGGCACGACGATGACGACTTCCGCGCCAAGGTGGCGCTCGTCGCCCGCGAGCGCGTTCCCGTGGTCTCCGCCACGTTCGGCTGCCCGGAGCCGACGGTGATGGACAGCCTGCACGAGGCCGGGTGCGACGTGTGGATCACGGTCACCAGCCCGCACGAGGCCGTCGTCGCTGAGCAGGCGGGGGCGGACGCCCTCGTCGTCCAGGGCCTGGAGTCCGGCGGTCATCGCGGCTATTTCAGCGACGAATCCGCCGTCGATGACCTTGGCCTGATCGTCGCGCTCCGGCTCATCGCCAGCCGCGTGAAGCTGCCGCTGATCGCCGCGGGCGGGATCGCCGACGGCCGGGCGGTCGCGGCTGTGCTCTGCGCCGGCGCCGTCGCAGCGCAGGTCGGCAGCGCGCTGATGCTTACCCCGGAGGCCGCTACCTCGGCCCCGCACCGCGCGGCGCTGGCTGGATCCGGCGCCACGCGCCTGACCAGGGCGTTCAGCGGACGGACGGCCAGGGGCATCGTCAATCGCTTCATGACCGAGCACGACGCCAGCGCACCGGCCGCTTATCCGGACGTCCACCACCTGACCGCGCCGATCCGCTCGGCGGCACGTGCGGCGGGGGACCAGGAGGCGATCAACCTGTGGGCGGGCCAGGCGCACGCGCTGGCGCAGGCCGCTCCGGCCGGGCAGATCGTGCGCCGCCTCGGCGCCGAGGCACGCGCGGCCATCGCTGCGGTAGCCCTGCGGCTGGGATCGCCCGGCGCCTGATGACCCAGCCTGCGAACGCTCCGGCCCGGCCGGGACGACCTACCCGCGCACAGCTGGCCGAGGCCGCGGGAAAGATGATCCCCGACGTCGCGGCGCCTGGCCTGCGCGTGTTGTTCGCCGGAATCAACCCAGGGCTTTACTCGGCCGCCGTTGGGTACCACTTCGCCCGGCCAGGCAACCGGTTCTGGCTCGCGCTGCACCTGTCCGGCTTCACCGATCGCCTGCTGCGGCCCGCCGAGCAGGAACTGCTGCCTGGCCTTGGCCTGGGCATCACCAACGTCGTCGCGCGCTCAAGCGCGCGAGCTGACGAGCTGCGGGCCGACGAGCTGATCGCCGGCGGCCTGCTGCTGGCGGCCAAGGTGCGCAGGCTGCGCCCGCGATGGCTGGCCGTCGTCGGCGTGACCGCGTACCGGACGGCGTTCAGCGCGCCAGGCGCCGCGGTCGGGCCGCAGGACGCCAGGATCGGCCAGGCGTCCGTCTGGGTGCTGCCCAACCCTAGCGGCCTCAACGTTCTTACAACTACACCCAGTCTACCAGGGTGAGTCAGGCAATCCTCGCAGGTCAGACGGCGTGTGTCGGTCAGTCGAACTCCCCCATCTTGACGCCCGCGATGAAGGCTGCCCACTCGGCAGGCGTGAAGATCAACGACGGCCCGTCAGGGTGCTTCGAATCCCGCAGCGCCCGGCTGCCGTCAGGAAGCTGGGCATGCTCCACACAGTTGCCGCCCTGCCCGTTGCTGAAGCTGCTCTTGAACCATCCGGCACGGGACAGGTCGGTTGCTTGGTTCATCCCGTCCCTCCTATGAGTCCTTAGATCACGTCAGTTCTTCCGCTGCACGCGCCATGAGGCTACGCGAGGCGTCCACTGGCAGCGCCGAGGCGCGCAAGTGGTCGAACATCAGCCTATAGCGTCTGACCTCTTCCTGCTTCTCCAGATACAGCGCACCAGTGTGGTACTCGATGTAGACGATGTTGGGGTCACTCGGCTCAGGGAAGCCCAGCAGAGTGAACGAGCCCTCCATGGCGGGGTGTGCCCCAGCGCTGAAGGGAACTACTTGGAGGGTCATGGTGGGCAGCTTCGAGGCATCGAGCAACTTCTTAAGCTGCTCACGCATGATGTCTGGGCTGCCGACCACGCGGCGGATGACCGCTTCGTTCAGGACGAGCCACAACTCAGGCGCATCGTCTGCCGTCAGGTGTTCTTGGCGGGCCATCCGTACCCGCACCATGCGATCGATCTCGTCATCGGTTGCCGTGATGAGCTGTGCTCGGTGGACGGCACGGGCATACGCCTCGGTCTGCAGGATGCCTGGCACGAACTCGGCGTCATAGGCCCAGATGGTCGCGGCATCCGCCTCCAGCCCGACATAGACCTCGAACCAGTCAGGAACAGCCTGGCCATACTGCTGCCACCATCCTTTC
>JASIBM010000246.1 GCA_030045175.1 Streptosporangiaceae bacterium
TGACGCGCAGTGGCCGCGGTGGCCGTCCGCTGACCGGTACGCGACTGCCTGGGTGTACGACGCGAGCTGACCCGAACACTGTTTCGAAGAACAGGACGCGCCCAGCGGCCTGGCCGCCTAGCCTTGAGTGGTGGTGAACTCAAGCAGGCACCAGGCCATGGTACGGCCGGTGGCGAATATCTACGTAGATGGCTTCAACCTCTATTACGGCTGCCTGAAAGGCACCAGCTACAAATGGCTCGATCTTGAGGCGCTGTGCGGCATGCTGCTGCCGAACTACGAGATCAAACGTATCCGGTACTTCACCGCGCGCATCTCGGGGCGACCGAACAAGCCTGACTCGCCGACCCGGCAGGACACCTACCTGAGAGCCCTGGCCACGCGACCCAAGGTGACCATCCATTTCGGTAAGTTCCTGCAATCTACGGTGCGGATGCCGCTCGCGTCCCCGCGCCAGGGAGGACCCAGGACCGTCGAGGTGATCAAGACCGAGGAAAAGGGCAGCGACGTCAACCTGGCGACCTACCTGCTGATCGATGCCTTCCGGAGCGACAGCAACGTGGCGGTGGTCGTCAGCAACGACTCCGACCTATGCGAGCCGATCCGGATCGTTCAGGACGAGTTCAAGGTTCCCGTGGGGCTGCTCATCCCGCACAGCCGCACTAGCGACGCGCTACGGAAGCTAAGGCCGGCGTTTATCAAGCAGATCCGCCACGGCGCCCTGTCGGCGAGTCAGCTCCCGGCGAAGGTGACGGACGCACATGGCCGGACAATCAGCAGGCCGCTCGCGTGGTGAGCCCTGGATATAGCTAGGCCCCGTCCCGAAGACGGGGCCTGCGCCCACCCCCCGAAGCGGGTGGGGGAGTCATCACATGATGCACCGCGAGAGCCTCGCAGTCAATTCCGATCCCAGCCGCTCATGGCGCCGCCACCACCCGGGCACAGCAGGACGCAGCGAGCCTGATCAGCCCTGCGGACCGATCCCGATCGCCCGGGCATGCTCCCTGCGCGCGTCACCGCTTCCAGTCGACGAAGAACTCGCCGAACGATGGCGAAGCCGCCTGCTGATTACTGCTACTCGCTCTCACCTGCCGCGAGCAGATCGAGTATCTGCTGGCCGTACCTGGTGAGCTTGGCCTCGCCGATGCCACTGATGTTGCTGAGATCGGCCAGCGTCGACGGCAGCTCAGCAGCGATCTGGCGCAGCGTCGCGTCGTGGAAGATCACGTAGGCGGGCACGCCCTGCTCCTTGGCGGCGGCAGCCCGCCAGGCACGCAGCCGCTCGAACAGGCCCGCCGCCGCCTCGGGCAGCTCGGCAGCCACCGCGGCGACGGCCTTGGCCGGCTTAGCCGACCTGGCTCGCGGCGCCCGGGGCGGCTCGCGCCGCAGCGGGACCTGCCGTCTGCCGGCGAGCACTTCGTCGCTCAGGGCGGTAAGCGCGAGCGTGCCGTAGTCACCCTGGACGGCGAGCAGCCGCTGCGCGAGCAACTGCCGCACCACGCCACGCCATTCACTCGCGCTGAACTCGGCGCCGACCCCGAAAACTTTGAGCTCGGCGTGGCTATTTTCCATAACTTTGGCGGTTTCCTTGCCGAGCAGGATGTCGACGATGTGGGTCGCGCCGAAGGACTGGTTCCGTTCCCGCTTGAGCCGGTAGACCGCGGACAGCACCTTCTGGGCGGCGATCGTGCCGTCCCAGGTCTGCGCGGGCGTCAGGCAAGTGTCGCAGTTGCCGCACGCCGTGGCCGGCTCGCCGAAGTAGGCGAGCATCTGGACCCGGCGGCACTCGACGGTCTCGCAGAGCGCGAGCATCGAGTCCAGGTGGATGGCCAGGCGCCGGCGATGCGCGAAATCGCCCTCCGAGGCATCGATTAGCTTACGGAGCTGCACGACGTCGGACAGGCCGTAACCGAGCCACGCCGTGGCCGGCAACCCGTCCCTGCCAGCCCGGCCGGTCTCCTGGTAGTACCCCTCGACCGACTTGGGCAGGTCGAGATGGGCGACGAACCGGACGTCAGGCTTGTCGATGCCCAGGCCGAACGCGATCGTGGCCACGATCACGAGCCCGTCCTCGCGCAGGAACCTGGCCTGATTGACCGTCCGGGTGCGCGAGTCGAGCCCGGCGTGGTACGGCAGCGCGGTGATGCCGCTCTGGCTGAGCAGTGCCGCCTTCTCATCCACCGACGCGCGCGACAGGCAGTACACGATGCCGGCGTCCCCGGCATGCTCATCCCGCAGCAGGTCGAGTAGCTGGCGATTGGGGTCGGTCTTCGGCTCGATCCGGTACCTGATG
The DNA here is from genome assembly GCA_030045175.1 of Streptosporangiaceae bacterium. GTDB lineage: Bacteria > Actinomycetota > Actinomycetes > Streptosporangiales > Streptosporangiaceae > Chersky-822. Next base: position 2,294 of record JASIBM010000246.1, read on the forward strand.
TTGGGCCGGTCGAAGCTGGACACGAAGTGCCGCGCCGCGCCCAGGTTCAGCCGGTCGGCGATCTCCGCGCGAGTCGCCTCGGTCGCCGTCGCGGTGAGCGCGATCCTCGGTACGGCTGGCCAGCGCTCGTGCAGCGCGGACAGCTCCAGGTAGTCCGGGCGAAAGTCGTGACCCCACTGCGCGACGCAGTGCGCCTCGTCGATAGCGAACAAGGCGATGGCACCGCGGTCCAGCAGCCGCAGCGTGGCCTCGGCGCGCAGCCGCTCGGGCGCCAGGTAGAGCAGGTCGAGCTTGCCCTCGGCGAACGCGGCCTCGACGTCCCTGCGCTGGCGCTGGTCCTGAGTCGAGTTCAGGAAGCCGGCCCTGACACCGAGCGCGCGAAGCGCGTCGACTTGATCTTGCATGAGCGCGATCAGCGGCGAGATCACCACGCCGGTCCCGTGCCGCACGAGCGCGGGTATCTGGTAGCAGAGCGACTTGCCGCCGCCGGTCGGCATCAGCACGAGCGCGTCGCCGCCCCCGATGACGTGCTCGATGATCTCCTGCTGCGCGCCGCGGAACGAGTCGTACCCGAAGACCCGCCGAAGCACCCCGATCGCGGGAGAATCCACGGGCGCTTGCGCAGTCACCGTGCCATCCTAGGAGCGCTCGCCGTCATCGGGCGTGGCTATGGGCGCCCATCATGCTGTCGTGAGCGCTGCGGGCGGGAACGTGATGGTGATGTCCAGGCCGCCGTGGGAGCCAGGGAGAGCGGTCAGGGTGGCGCGATGGGCTTTGGCGACGGCAGCTACTACGCCCAGGCCAAGGCTCAGGCCGAGGCCGGTCTCATTGGCCCGCCGCTGGGTATGCAGCCGCTGGAACGGCTCAAGCAGCCGGGGAATCTGGTCCGCCGGGGTGGCCGGCCCGGTGTTGCTGATCCGCAAGGCCGTCCTGGATCATCACTGGCCAGTGGGATCTTGCGCCGCCTGGGACGACCTGCGCCGGTACGGAGGCTCGCTGACCCGTGACGTCCTGGGCAACCGCATGCGGCGGCCTGGCCACCTTGCCGGCAATGCCCGGCTCACGGCACGTAGCTAAATCACAGCAGTCCCTCGGCTCGTGCCCAGTCGATAAATGTCGCGCCATCGCAGGGAAGAAAGGCTTCGTGATCACATAGGAGATCAACGACAGCGCTGGCTTGAGATTCCTCCAGAGCTTTGTCCCGCATGCCCTGGCATACCAGCTCAAGCGTCCCGGTAACTACGACCCCGCGCTCCTTGCCATGGCGGCGACCCACCCGATCGTCAACGAATGCCGTCATTCCGTGTAGCTCGGCATAGGCAAGAGTGGTAGCTTCCCCTATGTTACGTCCGCCGCCACCAAGACGACTGTGATATTCTGAGAAAAGCCTCAAGAACTCTATCGAGGAATCCTCGATCACGCTTATCCATGGCTGAATCGTTACTTGGTACAGCTGAGCATGCTTCGATGCGCCTCGCAGGAGTTCGTCTTCAACTGCTCGTGTGATAAAGCAAGTATCGCCTGCCACGAGTTTACCTAGTACGGGCAGCTGATTAGACCGTGCAAAATAGTTCAGGGGCGAGCTGTCGAAAGCTAGGTGAGTATCAGTCATTGCAGGTCGCCACGAATTGATTCTAGTGGAATCTCATCGGGCTCGGGAAGGTCGTCAAGCACGATTTGCCCGCGCAGCATAGCCACGACTCGTTCGGCAGAAAGCCTATGCCATCTATATGCACGGATCGCGGCTGCCGCTACTCCCGTGGGAATGTATGGTGACTGGAGCTCTTCTACGACCCGGACATTGCATTCGAGGTAATCGGCTCGTGTCGGGGATCTGGAATCGAGAAGCCGCTGCTCATCGCGTGTTGTCAGGTTGAAGTCCCTCAGGTGCCGCAGAGCCGCAGTCCAGCTAACACGAAATTCAGCGCTGAGTATGATAGCCGATTGACGTAGTTCATGTTGTTGACGCAGGGTCTGCCAGCGATTACATACACCGGCTCGGGGCAACAAGAGGTGCGCAGCGAAAGCATCCAGCGACTGTTCTGTTGCACTTGAGTCGGCGCCCCAGTCGACGGAGTAGGCATCGCCGAACAGATGATGACCGAGTTCATGCGCCAAGGTATGACGTCTCCGCCCAGGATCGATTTCACCGTTGATGACGGCGATGCCCAAACCGTCAACCTCCGCGTAAGCTCCGTCGGCAGATGCTTCTCCTAGAGAGAACGAGTAAGGAAACAGGCCAACGCGCTCTACATATTCCGCCAAGTCGTGGATAGGAGAATTGTCGTCTACGCCTATGAGCGCCCTAGCTTGAGAGGCGGCTTGCTCGGGTCCCCACCCCTCTTCATCCGTTGCAATTGCGCGAAACGATCCTTTGGCGATGTTTGGGGTAAGAACCTGGACACCCAGCAGAACCGCTAGATCACGCGCGACATCCTCTATTGCGAAATCACTATTTTCGTCGCCTCGCCTTCCGGCTACCGCAGCCCGCCGGCTTATTATCGACGGCGGAGGACTAGACACGAACCAGTCGAGGGGTCGATCGAGAACCTCGGCTATACGCGCCAACTCTAGAGAGCTTATATGTCTCCGGCCAGCCTCGACCTTCGTGATAGCAGTCCGGTCCAGCCCTACCCTCGCAGCTAGATCATCCTGACTAAGCCCGCGACTCCTGCGGCTAGTCGCGATGCGCGCTCCTACCTCAGCCCACTCTTGCTCACCCGCCATGGTGCTATTATCGCACATCTCTCAGCGTTGTCTTCACCGGCCGGCCCGACGGGCCCTGGCCAGGCTCTGCTTGCCGGCGGCCACAGCTATCTATGAGCATCTGACCGCCGGTGGCCGCTAGCCCGCGACGCCTGGGCAAGGAACTCGGCCCGCCGCTGGATGGCGTGTGACGCACGGAATGGGACCCTAGAGCCTGCGCCACCGGCGGCGTCAGGAAGCAGCCTTAGCAGCGCACCGTCATTGACCGGCTGGGCGACCCTTCGTAATAACCGACCGCCCAGATGTTCGAGCATGCAGATCCCGCTATCGCCAGAAGATGCTCGGAGGCGTAACTGGGACCTGGGTTCGCGCTGCGCACTGGCCTCCATGCGCGGCCGTTCCAGTGCAAGATCAAGGTCGTCTCACGCCCCGTGACCCCGTTAACCTTCTCGCCAGCGGCCCACGCACCCGACTGGGTGACCACCACGCCATGCAATTGATCGGCGAAGCCCGCTCCGGACGGATCAGGGCTCGCGACCAGCGTCCATGACTTGCCGTCCCAGTGCTCGGTCAATGTCAGTGGCCTGCCCTGCCTGGCGTTGTAGAAGGACCCGACCGCCCAGATGTTCCGGGCGGACGCAGCTGACACGCCGTAGAGGGCGTTGTCGTTGAAGCCAGCACCACCAGCATTGGGGCTGGGAACCTTCTGCCACGCATGCCCATTCCAGTGGACAATCAGGGTCCGGGCGCGATCACAGCACTTGTACGGGGCGATGTACGAGCCCACGACCCATGCGTCGGCTGAGGAAACCGCAGCGATCGCTGACAGTTCCCAGCTACTATGGCTGGGAAATGGCACTATCGACCAGGCGGTACCATTCCAGTGCTCGATCGGCGAGCCCAGTGCCCACACGTCATTAGCGGCGACCGCATCAACAGCCGACAGGCCACTCTCCGGATCGGCGCATCCGGCGCAGGGAGCATTCGGGCTCGGAACCTGGCTCCACGCTTTCCCATCCCAGTGCTCAATCAAGGTGGCCGCCCCGCCGCTGCCGGGTGCGTACTCACCCACTGCCCACACGTCCTTGGCCGAGATCGCTGCCACACCATACAACTCGCTGCCGACAGCGCCGGCTGGAATCGGAACCGCCACGGATCGCCACGCCCGGCCGTTCCACCGCTGTGCCACGGCCGCGTTTCCGGCAGCACCCACGAACCAGTAGCCAACAGCCCAGGCTTCACACTGGGATATCACTGCGATCCCGCCGAGCTGGCCATAGCTGACGTTCTCCTGAGGCTGCGCTTCGCCTGAGCATCGGCGAATCGAAGCAGCCACTGGATCAGCCATCGTCAGGCCGCTCGCAGCAAAGACGAGAAGAACCGTGATCGTTATTCGCAACATGCGCACGAAACGACCAGCTCGCTGCGACAAGACACGCATCATGGCTCCTCGCTGGATATGCTACAAGAGCATACTGCCGTCGTGCCGGGTTAAGGCTGGGCTGCTGTCTCAAGAGCGGGCACCCATCGGCCGATTACATCTAGCCTCGGATCTTGATGGCAGTGTTGCGCAGCACGTCCGCGGCAGCCTCGGGACTTCGGGCAGATCCCATCTCGCCGCACGCGCTAACCAGCGCACGGGAGAACTCGATTCCAGCGGCCGGAGGGTTGGCGAGCCATAGTGACGCGCTGGGGTCAAGCAGCGCGTTCACCGCTGAGGCGGCCCGCTCCGCCCGGTCGAGCTGCTCGCGGACCTCGGCCACGGTGACCTCGCACGGCTCCTGGATGTGCCCGCTACGATCCACGTCCACATACAGGCCACGCTGCTTGAGCCGGTCTACATCCCGCGCGAACACCTGCGCGCTGTCCAGTACCTCGGCGACCTCGCCCATGGGCTTGGTGACAAACCTGGTCGCCAACCCGGGCGGGCTGATCGACAACGCAGCGATCAGCTGGCCCGATACCAGCTTCATCTGATGCCACTCGAGCATCCGCCCGACCGGCGCCCGCGCCCTTAGCTTCTCAGGCATGGCCGCCAGGGCGGCTAGGCTGCCGGCCTTGCCCACCTCTTCGACTGCGAGTCCGGCGAGCGAGTACGCGCGCGCCAGGTGGCCCGCACCGGACAGCAGCTCGGCGTCCTGAACCAGGTCGCGAGCATTCCTGGCTGCGGCAACAGCACCGCGGGCCAAGACCCGGGCCTGTGCTTCCTTCACAGCGCCAAGATGCATAGTTCCAACCTAGCCAGCGGCCTGGCGTTCAGATCGCCGGGCTGGATCGCGCCGGCCATGCGTTCCTGGCTGCGGCCGCGCTGCCCTCGGCGAGTTGCCACGGCAAGCAGAAGACTGGCAGTGGGACGGAACGGTCAGAACCTGAATCCCGGCCAGGCACGAGCGAAGCCGAAGACGGGACCCGGCGAGCAACGAGCGCTGGCGGGCCTGTGCAGCAGATGCGGGCTGGCGGCGGGCTGGGTGGTGCTGTGCCGCGCTGGTCAGGTCGTGATGTGCAGGAGCTGCTTGGCGGTGGCCCACCGGAAGATGACGTCGGTGGGGGCGTGACCGCAGATGCCGACCAGCAGCTCGGTCTCGCTGTCGCCGTACTTCTCGCCTGAGCCGACGTAGCCGGCGCCCATGGCCAGGCCAGGCGTGGCGCCGCCGCAGCGGGCGCTGCTGGCGTACCGGCCGAGGATGTTGTCGCGGTGTCCCCAGCCTGGGCCGTCGTCGTACATCCACGCGTAGTTCGAGCCGAGCGGGTTGCGCCAGCCGCCGGCCCAGTTGCCGCCCGCGCTGATCCAGCGTCCGCCGCCAGGGAGCCGGCCA
>JASIBM010000247.1 GCA_030045175.1 Streptosporangiaceae bacterium
AGGACGAGCTGGCCGCGGCGGGCGCGCACGCGGTGCTCGCCAACCTGGCGGGCACCAGCGAGGTGCTCGCCGCCGTGCTCGGCGACTATCGCGCCGCCGGGCTCACCAGCCCCGACCCGCGTAGCGCTGCTCGGGCGCGAGCGTGTCCAGGCTGATGCCCACCATGGCCTCGCCGAGCCCGCGGGAGACCTTCGCGATCATGTCCGCGTCGTTGTAGGCCGCGGTGGCCTTGACGATCGCGGCGGCCCTGGACGCTGGGTTGCCCGACTTGAAAATGCCAGAGCCGACGAACACCCCGTCGGCGCCGAGTTGCATCATCATCGCGGCGTCGGCGGGCGTCGCTAGGCCGCCAGCGGTGAACAGCACGACGGGCAGCTTGCCCGCCATCGCCACCTCGGCGACCAGGTCGTAAGGCGCTTGCAGCTCCTTCGCCGCCAGGTAAAGCTCGTCCGCGGACAGGGTGGACAGCCTGCGGATCTCGGCGCTGATGGCGCGCATGTGCCTGGTGGCCTCGACCACGTTGCCTGTCCCTGCCTCGCCCTTCGACCTGATCATCGCCGCTCCCTCGGCGAGCCGGCGCAGGGCCTCGCCGAGGTTGGTGGCGCCGCAGACGAACGGGACGGTGAACGGCCACTTGTCCACGTGATGCGCCTCGTCCGCCGGGGTCAGCACCTCGGACTCGTCGATGTAGTCCACGCCGATCGCCTGGAGCACCTGCGCCTCGACGAAGTGCCCGATCCGGCACTTGGCCATCACCGGGATGGACACGGCGGCCATGATGCCGTCGATCATGTCCGGGTCGCTCATCCGCGCGACGCCACCCTGGGCGCGGATGTCGGCCGGCACCCGCTCGAGCGCCATCACGGCGACGGCGCCTGCGTCTTCGGCGATCTTCGCCTGCTCGGGGGTGACCACATCCATGATCACGCCGCCCTTGAGCATGTCGGCCATGCCGCGCTTGACCCGTTGCGTACCGGTCTGCGGAGCGACCGGGTCGCCACCGACGCCGGCGCTGTCGGGACTGCCTGTGGGGGCAATGACTGACAAGGGAAACTCCCGTTCCTAATCTTGTGCTTATCTTGTGATCGTCGTCGTTGGATACCTGTGGTCCTATCGTAGGCGGTGCCGGCCATCGGAAACGGGCGGGCAGTCGGCTGCTACCTGGCAGGCCCGGCCGCCGCTCGCGGCGGCATGCGCCTAAGGGACGCGCTCTTGCCCGGCAGCGCCATCGCCGGCCGGCGACGCGGTCGCGCCCGGCCCGGTCCCGCCGGGGGCCAGCGAGTCGTCGATCTCGAAGAACTCGGGCATCGGGGCACCGCCCGCCAGCCGCAGCACCCGCGCCAGCGGTCGCCGGCGCGCCGCGACCGTGGCGACGACCGCGTCGTTGTAGAAGGTCCGCGCCAGGAAGACCTGATGCGCGGTCGCCTCGAGCTCGGCGAGCAGCTCGTCGGCCCCGGCGCGCCCGGTCTGCGACACCGACGTGTGCGACACCGATGTTTGCGGCACCGATGTTTGCGGCACCGACGCCTGCGATACCGACGCCTGCAATACCGACGCGCGGAACCCGGGCTGGCTGAACACCGTGCGCAGCGCCTTGGTCAGGTCGCTCTCCGCCAGCTCCCGGTCGGCCAGCCCCCGGCCGGCCAGCTCCCGGCCGGCCAGCGCCGACCTGGCGTCGTGGGCTAGCCCGGCAAGCAGCAGGCTGGTCGCGGGGTCGAGCAGGCCAGAGGACGCCAGCTCGAGCGTGACCGAGCTGCGTCGCACCAGCGCCACGTCAAGCGAGGCACGGGCCGTTTCCAGCCTGGTGTGCAGCCGGTCCAGCCTGCCTGCCCGCCAGGACACGTACACCCCCGCCATCGCCAGCACAGCGAGGACGATGACGATGATCGCGGGGGTCACGACGCCCGCACGGCTCCCTGCCCGCGGGCGGGGCGGGCAAGCAGCGGCGGCTGAGCCGGGCGCACCGGCGGAGGCTGGGCCGAGCCCCCGGGAAGGACAGCCTGATAGACCTTCACCACGTCGCGCGCCACCGTCGGCCAGTCATAGTCGCGGACCGCCGCGGACGCGGCCGCTGAGAGTGCGGCCCTGCGCTGCGGGTCATCGAGCAGGCGCTCGATCGCCCCGGCTAGCGCGGTTGCGTCGCCGCTGGCGAACAACTCCCCGGCCTGGCCGCCGCGCAGCACCCGCCGGAACGCGTCGATGTCGCTGGCCACGATCGGCGCGCCGGCCGCCATCGCCTCGGCTAGGACGATGCCGAAGCTCTCGCCGCCTGTGTTCGGCGCGCAGAACACGTCCACGCAGTGATAGACCCTGACCTTGTCCTCGTCGCTCACCTGGCCGAGCATCACGATCCGCCCGCGTAGCGCGGCAGGCACCTGCCGCAGCGCGTCCTCGGCGTCGCCGTGCCCGGCGACGAGCACCCGAAGGCCAGGCCGCCTGGCCGCGAGCAGCTCGAAGGCGCTCAGCAGCAGGGCGAAGCCCTTGCGTGGCTCGTCGATCCTGCCGACAAAGCCGAGGGCGCCCCCGGCTCCCGGCCAGCCAGGCAGCGGGTCGGCCTTCTCGAACTTCCTGATCGCCACGCCGTTGGGTATCAGCACCGCGTCGCCGCCCACATGCTCGACCCAGGTCGTGCGCGCTGCCTCGGAGACGGCGATCGTGCCGCTGATCTTTTCCAGTGCGGAACGCAGTATCGGCTGCGCCACGTGCAGCACCCTGGACCTGCCGAGGGCCGAGTGGATGGTCGCGACGATCGGCCCGTCGGCCACCCAGCAGGCGAGCAGGGACAGGCTGGGCGCGGCAGGCTCATGCACGTGCAGCAGGTCGAACCCTGATTCCTTGATCCACCTGCGGACCCGGCTCGCCGACACCACGCCGAACGACAGCCTGGCGACCGAGCCGTTGTACGGCACGGGGATGGCCCGCCCCGCCGAGACGAAATGGCTGGGCAGCAGCGACTCGTCGACGGCCGGGGAGATCACGCAGACATCGTGTCCAAGATCGATCAGGGCGTCGCTCAAGCCCCTGATGTGCTCTTGCACCCCGCCTGCCACGTCCCAGTCGTACGGGCAGACCATGCCGATCCTCATCGTGGCATCCTTATGCCCAGGCGCGAGCGGTGCGAACGCGCCGGCTCGGCCGGCGGGTGCGAACGCGCCGGCTCAGCCGGCGACATGACCGTTCCCGTTTCGCTCCGCGCCGCGCTCCCTCGCCTTGGCCTTGGCCCTCGCGGCGGCGAGCCGCTCCGGATCCAGATCGGCGACGAAGACCCGTTGGAGCATGTGCCAGTCGGCCGGGTGCTGCCTGATTCCGGTTTCAAACGCGCGCGCGATCTCCTGGGTCATGGCGGCCGCCTTCTGCCACCTGTCCCCCTCGGCGGGCACCGGTATCTCCGGGAAGATGTGCACGCCCCAGCCGTTTTCCTCGAACCATAGCGTGGCGGGCATCAGCGCGGCGCCGGTCTGCACGGCGAGCGCCGCCGGCCCCCCCATCATCAGCGCCTTCTCCCCGAAGAAGTCCACCTCGATGCCGCTCGCCGTCACGTCGCGGTCGCACGGCAGGATGACCAGCTTGCCTGCCCGCAGCCGCTGGGCGAGCACGCCGAACGGGCTCGGGCCCCCTGACGCGGGCAGCACCTCCATGCCGAGGCTCTCCCGGAACGCCAGGAACCGCTCATACAGCGACTCTGGCTCCAGGCGCTCCATCACCGTCGTGAAAGGGACGGCCGCGCGGTCGATCATCCACACGGCCGCCTGGTCCCAGTTCGCGGTGTGCGGCAGCGCGATCACGACCCCCCGGCCAGCGGCGAGGTTGGCGAGCACGTCACCGGCATGGCCATACTCCACCATCTGGCCGATCAGCCGCTCCCGCGGCATCACGCGCAGCCGGAAGATCTCCAGCCAATAGCGCGCATAGGAATACATCGCCTGCCTGGAAACGGCGCGAAGCTCCGCGCCGGTCGCATCGGCGCCGAGCACCCGGCGCAGGTTCCCCTCGAGGACCTGAACCCGCGGCCCCTGCCGGCGCCATGCGATGTCAGCGGCGCCGCGGAACGCGGCGGCGGTCCAGCGCTCTGGCAGGTGACACAGCGCCGACCAGCCAAGCGCGTACCCGGCCCCGGTGAGCCTGGCCTTGAGTCCTGGCACGCCTCAACCCTCCGAAAGTCCGTGCGCGCGGGCGAGCCGCTCCGCGCGCCGCACCCGTCCCGCTCGCCGACCCGCTCTGCCTCGCTAGGTGACCGAGCTAGCTGGCCGAGCTAGGTGACAGCTCGGTCAGGACCGCCGGCCTGGCCGCGCCCGGTCGCGCGGCGCACGGCGTTCACCCGCTGGCCGAAGGTAATCGCGCTAAGCACGGCCAGAATCCATAGTCCCACAGAAAGGACATACGGTACGCCAAGGCCCGCGAGGCCGATGGCGACAAGCCCAATGAGCAGGCGTTCGGTCCGCTCAGCGATTCCAACGTCGCAGCGAAGGCCAAGTCCCTCGGCCCTGGCCTTCGCGTACGACACGAGCCCGCCCGCCACCAGGCAGAACAGTGCCACGAAGGCGAGCATCCTGTCGTGCCCCCCGGTGGCAAGCCAGATGGCGATCCCGGCGAACACCGCCGCGTCGCCGACCCGGTCAAGCGTGGAGTCGAGGAACGCCCCGAACGGGCCGGTGCTGCCCTTTACCCGCGCCAGCGCGCCGTCGAGCATGTCGGTCAGCACGAAGCCGGTGCACACGAGCGTGCCGGCGAACAGGTGCCCGGTCGGGAACAAGGCAAGGGCGCCCGCGGTCATGCCAACGGCCCCGGTCACCGTTAGCATGTTCGGAGTCAGCGGGGTTCGCGCCAGCGCCTCGCTCACGGGCGTGAGCAAGCGGGCCAGTCCGGGTCTCAGCACCTTGAGCATGTCCGTTTGATCTTACTGGCGGTTGATCTCTCCGGTTCACCAACGGGGGTTTGCGGCGCGACGGGCCGCCACGATCGCGCCGATTGCGGCTAGGGGCTTGTGGTGCGGGGGCAGTGGGTAAAGGCTGGCTGCATCAGCCACGTGAACACTAGGAGGCGGTGGTATGGCGGACAAGGCAACATCGGGCGCCGCGGGCAGGGCGCCAGTGGCCGGCCAGCCCGAGAGCGTGCGCAATGTCGTGCTGGTCGGCCACTCGGGATCGGGGAAGACCACCTTGGTGGAGGCGCTGCTCGCCGCCACGGGGACCATCGCGCGCACCGGCCGGGTCGAGGACGGCAGCACCGTCAGCGACTTCGACGAGGTCGAGATCAGGCAGCAGCGCTCGGTCAACCTCACCCTGGCGCCGCTCGTGCACGCCGGCGTCAAGGTCAACCTGCTCGACACGCCCGGCTACGCGGACTTCACCGGCGACCTGCGCGCCGGACTCAGGGCAGCCGACGCGGCGCTCTTCACGGTCTCCGCGGCCGAGGGCGTCGACGGCCTGACGTCCATGCTCTGGGATGAGTGCGCGAGCGCAGGAACGCCGCGGGCCGTCGTCATCACCAAGCTCGATCATCATCGCGGCAGCTTCGCCGACGCGCTGGCCGCGTGCCAGGCCGCGTTCGGCGAATCCGTCGCGCCGCTCTACCTGCCGGTCACAGACGGCCAGGGCACCGCGGTTGGCCTGATCGGGCTGCTGTCCGAGCAGTACTACGAGTACTCGGGCGGCAAGCGCACGGCGCGGGCACCTGACGCGGCCGACGCCGACCGGCTGGCCGAGTCCCGCGGCTCGCTGATCGAGGCGATCATCCAGGAGAGCGAAGACGAGAGCCTGATGGACAGGTACCTGTCCGGCGAGGAAATCGAGCAGAAGGTACTGATCGAGGACCTGGAGAAGGCTGTCGCCCGGGGTAGCTTCTTCCCGGTCCTGCCATCGGCGGCGCCGCTCGGCATCGGCCTTGAGGAACTGCTCGAGCTGATGACGCAGGCGTTCCCTGCGCCGCACGAGCATCCGATGCCGACCGTGACGACGGTGGACGGCAAGCCGGTCACGATCACCTCTGACGCCTCGGGCCCGCTGCTCGCCGAGGTGGTGAAGACCACGTCCGACCCGTACGTCGGCCGGGTCAGCCTGGTCCGCGTCTTCTCAGGAACCCTGCGCCCCGACGCGACCGTGCACGTCTCCGGTCACGGGCGCGCCGCGAGCGGGCACGCCGATCACGACCAGGACGAGCGGATCGGCGCGCTGACCTCGCCGCTTGGCAAGCAGCAACGCGGCATCGCCTCGTGCGCGGCGGGAGACATCTGCGCCGTGGCCAAGCTGATGAGCGCAGAGACCGGCGACACGCTCTCGGACGCGAGCCGCCCGCTGCTGATGGAGCCGTGGGCGATGCCAGAGCCGCTGCTGCCCGTGGCGATCACGGCGAAGTCCAAGGCCGATGAGGACAAGATGTCGCAGGCCCTGGCCAGGCTCGTGGCCGAGGACTCGACGCTGCGGCTGGAGAACAACGCCGAGACCCATCAGCTCGTGCTCTGGTGCATGGGCGAGGCGCACTCCGACCTGCTGCTCGACCGGCTGTCCGGCCGGTACGGCGTCGCGGTGGAGACCGCGCCGCTGCGGGTGCCGCTGCGCGAGACCATCGCGGGCAAGTCGCAGGGGCTCGGACGCAACGTCAAGCAGACCGGCGGCCACGGCGAGTACGCGATCTGCCACATCGAGGTCGAGCCGCTCCCGTCCGGCGGGGGGTTCGAGTTCGTGGACAAGATCGTGGGCGGCGTGGTGCCGCGCCAGTTCATCCCGTCGGTCGAGAAGGGCGTGCGCACCCAGATGGACGCCGGGGTCATCGCCGGCTACCCGATGGTGGACGTCAGGGTCACCCTGTTCGACGGCAAGGCGCACTCGGTCGACTCGTCCGACATGGCCTTCCAGAAGGCCGGCCGCGCGGCGCTGCGCGACGCGACGGAGAAGGCGCACCCGCAGTTGCTCGAACCGGTGGACGAGGTGTCCGTGCTGATCGGAGACGACTACGTGGGCGCCGTGATGTCGGATCTGTCCTCGCGCCGTGGCCGGGTGCTCGGCACCGAGCCCGTGCCGGGTGGCAGGACGCTGGTCAAGGCCGAGATCCCCGAGCTTGAGCTGGTGAGGTACGCGATCGACCTGCGGTCGATGTCCCACGGCACGGGCTCGTTCTCGCGCTCGTACCTGCGGTACGAGCCGCTGCCCTCGCACCTGACGGACAAGGTGACGGCGGACGCCAAGCCGAGCTGACCAGGCTGCCAAGCCGAGCTGACCAGGCTCGAGCCGACGGCAAGGCGGTCCATGCCGAGCGCGGCGCGCGGCGCCACGCGGACCGCCTTGCCGTCAGCGGCCTCCCCGCCAGGCCCGGGCGAGCAACTCCCTGGTGTCGGCGAGCAGTTGCGGCAGCACCTTGGTCTGGCCGATCACCGGCATGAAGTTGGCGTCCCCGCCCCACCGGGGAACCACGTGCTGGTGCAGGTGCGCGGCGATGCCCGCGCCGGCTACCCCGCCCAGGTTCATGCCGATGTTGAAGCCCTGCGCCCCCGACACATCGCGGAGCACGGTCATCGCGAGCTTGGTGAAACCGGCGAGCTCGGCGGTCTCCGCGCCGTTCAGGTCGGTGTAGTCGGGCACGTGCCGGTACGGGCACACCATCAGGTGCCCGCTGTTGTAGGGGTACAAGTTGAGCACCGCGTATACGGCCAGGCCGCGCGCGACGATCAGGCCATCCGCGTCGCTCATCGACTGGATGCGGCAGAACGGGCACCCCTCGTTCTGGCCAGGCCCGGCCGGCCTGCCCTCTCCCTTGATGTAGGCCATCCGGTGCGGCATCCAGAGCCGCCGGAAGCCGTCGGGCGTCCCCGCCCCGTCCTGGCGTACCGGCGCCGGCGCTGGCGCCAGCGCCGCCTCAGCCGCCATCTCTGGCGTCGGAGCCCCGAGCTCCTCGCCCGCCTCAGGCACCGCGAAAGCCGCGATATCCGAGATTTCGGGCCTACTGGCTCCGCTACCCGCCATAGAGGCAGCATAAATGCCGCGCGCGCCGGGCTTCTGTCCCGGTCGTGCTCAAGATCATGGCAACGTCTTGCGCTCCTCCACGGCGGCGACGATCTCCTCGATCGCCTCGGCCACCGGCACGCCGTTGCGCTGCTCGCCGTTGCGGTACCGGAACGAGACAGCGCCGGCCGCCATGTCGTCGTCGCCAGCCAGCAGCATGTAGGGCACCTTCTGCTGCTGCGCGGTCCTGATCTTCTTCTGCATCCGCTCCGCGCTGGCGTCCACCTGGACCCTGATGCGCCGCTCGCGCAGCTTCGCCGCGACGTCGTCCAGGTACGGGACGTGATGATCGGCGATCGGGATGCCGACCACCTGAACCGGAGCCAGCCACGGCGGGAACGCGCCCGCATAGTGCTCGACGAGGATCCCGAAGAACCGCTCGATCGAGCCGAACAACGCCCGGTGGATCATCTGCGGCCGCTGCCTGGTCCCGTCGGCGGCGGTGTACTCGATGCCGAACCTGCCAGGCTCCTGGAAGTCGACCTGCAGCGTGGACAGCTGCCAGCGGCGGCCGATCGCGTCCTTGACGTGCACGTCGATCTTGGGCGCGTAGAACGCGCCCTCCCCCTCGGCGATCACGTAGGGCAACTCGGAGACGTCAAGCGCGTGCTTGAGCGCCGCCTCGGCACGATCCCACTCGGCGATCTCCCCGACGAACTTCTCTGGCCTGGTGGACAACTCGGCCTCGAACTCGGTCAGGCCATAGTCGCGCAACAGGCCGACCACGAACTCAAGCAGGCTGGCTAGCTCGTCGGCGAGCTGATCAGGCCGGCAGAAGATGTGCGCGTCGTCCTGGGTGAAGCCGCGCGCCCTGGTCAGGCCCTGCACCACGCCGGACTTCTCGAACCGGTACACGGTTCCGAACTCGAACAGCCGCAGCGGCAACTCACGGTACGAGCGGCCACGCGCCGCGTAGATCAGGATGTGCATCGGGCAGTTCATCGGCTTGGGGTAGTAGGTGGCACCCTCCATCTCCATGGGCGGGTACATCCCATCGGCGTACCAGTCGAGGTGCCCCGAGGTCTCGAACAACTGCGACTTGGTGATGTGCGGGGTGTTGACGAACTCGTAGCCCGCCTCCTCGTGCCTGCGCCTGGAGTAGTCCTCCATCACGCGCCGGATGGTCCCGCCCTTGGGGTGGAACACAGCCAGCCCGCTGCCGATCTCCGGGGGGAACGAGAACAGGTCGAGCTCGGCCCCCAGCCGCCGGTGATCGCGCCGCTCCGCCTCGGCGAGCAGCGTCAGGTACCCGTCTTGTGCCTCGCGCGACGGCCATGCGGTGCCGTAGATCCGCTGTAGCTGCGGGTTACGCTCGCTGCCGCGCCAGTACGCGCCGCCCGACCGCATGAGCTTGAACGCGGGGATGTACCTGGTGGTCGGCAGATGCGGGCCACGGCACAGGTCCTTCCACAAGACGGCCGCGGTCCCCGGGTCGAGGTTGTCATAGATGGTCAGCTCGGCGCCGCCCACCTCCACGGCCTCTTCGGTGCTGGCCTGGGGGGACGACCCCCCCGCAGTGCCCGCGGAGCCGCCCTTGAGGCCGATCAGCTCGAGCTTGTATGGCTCGGCCGCGAGCTCGGTCCTGGCCTGCTCGTCGGAGACGACCCGGCGACTGAACCGCTGGCCCTGCCTGACGATCTGGCGCATCTTCTGCTCGATGGCCTTAAGATCCTCAGGGCTGAACGGGTCGTCCACATCGAAGTCGTAGTAAAAGCCATTCTCGACGGGCGGGCCGATGCCGAGCCGCGCGTGCGGGTGCAACTCCTGCACCGCCTGCGCGAGCACGTGCGCGGTGGAATGCCGCAAGATGGCCAGTCCGTCTGGTGACCCGATCTCGACCGGCGCTACGGTGTCCCCGTCGCCAAGCAGCCAGGCAAGGTCACGGATGGTCCCGTTCACCCTGGCAGCGATGACGACGCCGTCCGGGCCCGGCGCCTTGCCGCCGGAGCCAGGCGCCTTGCCATCAGCGGCGCGGCCGGCATCCGCCGACCCGGCACCGGCACCGGCATCGCCACGGCCGGCATCCGCCGACCCGGCCTCGGCAAGCGCGTCACCCGCCGTCGTGCCGGCTTCCACCACGTGCTCGCGTCCGGCGAGGGTGATGTGCAGCTTGTCGGCGGGCACGGCAGGCTCCTTTGCGCTCATGCGATGACTGGGCGAGCGGTTCGCTCGCAAGACTCGATGCTATCGGGCACCTAGTCGCGGCTGCGCCCGAGTTTCCGCCCCCCACCCGCCGCTACCAAGATCACGCAATCCCTCAGCGCACGGCCATGCAGCCGCAGCGCACCCGCCTCGCGCCCGCAAGGCGCCCATTCATGATCACGGACTCCCGTCAGCAGGATCTGCTGAGGGGAGTCCGCGATCAAGTGCCGGTGGCAGCCCCGCTACGGGGCAGTGACCGTGACCAGGGTTCCGTACGTCAGGTACGGCCAGATCCACTTCGCCGGGGCGTAGGGCAACTCGACGCAGCCGAGGCTCTGCGGGAACCCGTAGGAGTAGCGCGGGAAGTAGTGCACCGCCTCGCCGGCGTGGAAGTAGGAGACCCACGACACGGGGTCGGCATACTGGGAGCCGTCCGGGTTGGTTCCCCGCATGATCTGGAACCGGTACTTCAGGTACACCGGGTTGGTCCCGACCGCGGTGGGCGCGACCGAGATTCCGGTGTTCGCCAGGTTCCTGAAAATGATCTTGCCGTTATGCCAGACGGTCAGGTGCTCGGGGATGTGCTGGCTCGCCACGGCGTACGTGTAGCCGTGCGTGTTCGCCTCGCCCTTGGTCAGCGCCGCGAACATCGCGTGCCAGACCGCGGGCCCGATGATGCCGTCAAGCGCCAGGCCATGGTCGGCCTGGAACGCCATGACCGCGCCAATGAATATCTCGCTTGGCTCATTGGGCCGCCACAGCCTGCTGAGCTGCACCGGGTACCCGGGCTGCCAGGTGTAAGTGCCCTGTGGCGGGTCATAGGCGGCGCTGAGCTGAGCGTTGGGGTTGGTCAGCGGGGCTGGGGATCCGGTCAGCGGCGCCCACGTCAGCGGCAGGTAGCCGAGCTGGGCAAGTAGTTGCTCCATCCGCA
Organism: Streptosporangiaceae bacterium; assembly: GCA_030045175.1. Classification (GTDB taxonomy): domain Bacteria; phylum Actinomycetota; class Actinomycetes; order Streptosporangiales; family Streptosporangiaceae; genus Chersky-822. The sequence goes on from JASIBM010000247.1 coordinate 11,071, forward strand.
CGTTGCTGAGCTTGCCGGTCACGAACGTGACCGTGTCTGACGCGGCGAGCGTCCCGCCCCCGGTCGCCTGGACGCCCGCGGCGCCGCCAGGGACCTGCAGGGTGACCTTGGTCAGGGGCCTGAAGCCCCGTTCCGGCGTGAAGACGGCGGCGTCCCCTGACCGCTGCCAGGTGCCGCCGATCGACGGCGTGAGCGCTGGCATCGGCGACGTCGGGCTCAGCGGCTTGGAGAAGACCACGCGGATCTCGGCAGCGCCGTTCACCGCTGTGGTGCCGTTGGCCGGGGTCACAGACACCACGGTCTCCGGGTTGTTGTCCGACGTCTGCCGCTGCGGACTGCCGCCTGCCGCCTGAGCGGCCGACTTGTGCGAGAAGTAAACGAGCCCAGCGCCGACCAGCAATACGGCGAGCACGATCAGCCCGATCGCCGGGGCCAGCCAGCGACGGCCGGGACGACCAGAAGAAGTGCCGACCTGGGGGGGCACGGTGCCGCCCAGGCCCGCGCCACCCGGGGCACTGCTACCAAGGGCACTGCTGCCCGGGGACAGCTTGTGCCCCGATGGCCCAGAACCCTCCGCCAGGGTGCTCGCCGCGGGGATCGACCCTCCGGCAACCCCCGCCGTGCTCGCTGCGGGGAGCACCGTGCTGGCCAGGGGAGGCACCGTGCCGCCAGGGACTCCGTCGCCGGGAACGCCACGGCCCGGGACTCCGCCACCAGGGGCTCCACCGCCCGGGGCTGCACCGCCGGGGGCTGCACCGCCCGGGGCTGCACCGCCCGGGGACACCCCGGACCCCGACGGCCCGGACCCAGATAGCCCGGACCCCGATAGCCCGGACCCCGATAGCCCGGACCCCGATAGCCCGGACCCCGATAGGCCAGAGCCCGATAGGCCAGAGCCCGCAGCCAGGGTGACCGGGCTGACCGGGCTGGCTGGGTTGGACGGGCTAGCCGGGCCAGCACTTGATCCGCCCGCGCCCGATCCGCCCGCGCCCGATCCGCCCGCGCCCGATCCGCCCGCGCCCGATCCGCCCGCGCCCGATCCACCCGCGCCCGATCCACCCGCGCCCGATCCGCCCGCGCTGGCCGACGCACCAGCGCCGGCCAGCTCACCACCGGCGGCACCGGTAAGGCCGCCAAGCCCGGCTGGAGTCGCCAGCGTCGGCGGGCTGGTCGAGCCAGCACCCGGATCAAGCCCGCCGGCCGGGCCGGAAGCCCCGAAGGAACCCGCCACCCACGTGGGGATGACCGACTCGGAATCAGGCGAGCTGGCCGGCTCGGTCAGCCAGGACGGTGCAGGGGTATCAGCCTTGGCCGGACTCGAAGGCGACG
>JASIBM010000248.1 GCA_030045175.1 Streptosporangiaceae bacterium
GACCAGCAGAGCTGAACCTCCGCCGAGCTCGCCAGGACGTGGTTAAGCGTGAGCTCAGGCAAGCCGTCGACTTCAGCCGCCGATCCGGCCACGGGTCGCGGCCGATCGGGACCTTACGGGGGTAACGTGCCCGGACCGGCGCGCTGGCGTGGCTGGCTGCGCCGGATCGTCTTCGTCGTGACCATGCTGGTCACGACTGCCCTGGCCGCGGGCGCGGTCCTCATGCTCGTCACCCCCTCGGTCAGCAACGCCGAGCGCATCGCGCAGGCCGACGCCGAGCGATACCACTCGGTCTTCCCAGGGCCCCCGGTGCCTTCCAGGTTCGCCGACGCGCTGATCTCGACCGAGGACCACAGGTTCGCTACCGAGCCCGGCGTCGACCCGCTGGCGATCGGCCGGGTGCTGCTCGCCGGGCTAACAGGAAGCGGAAGCGGCCAGCAGGGCGGCGCGACGCTGTACCAGCAGCTAGCGAAGATGCTCTACACCCCTGGGCGGGGCGGCCTCGGCGTCGAGATCGAGCAGGTCGCGCTCGCCATCAAGCTCCGGTACAGCTACCCGCGTTCGCAGATCCTTCGCATGTACGCGGACGTGGCCTATTTCGGCAACGGCTTCTACGGCATAGCGTCGGCGAGCTGCGGATACTTTGGCCGGCCACCCAGCAGGCTGTCCTGGCCGCAGGCGGCGGTGCTTGCCGGGCTCGTGCAGGCGCCGTCAGCCTACGACCCGCTCACCAGCCCCGGCCTGGCCAGGTCGCGCGAGACGCACGTCATCGCCAGGCTGGTCGCCACCGGCGTGCTCACCAGCAGGCAGGCGACTGCCGCGCTCTCGGTATCGATGCACAGAATGCTGGCCGACGCCGGAAAGTGCCGTGTTTCCCCGCTCGCCTCCAGGCTTCATTCATAACGCTGCCGTCGGGACGAGGCCTGGCCGGGCGGGCGTACCGCGGACAGGGCGGGCTCCGGGGGCGGCGGCACCGGGGTCGTGCGGCCCCTGCGATGCCGGCCGCGGCGCAGCCGGGCGATGTGAACCTCCGGCGGTACCCAGACCCACTTGCGGTAGGACCAGAACCTGAACAGCGTGCCAAGCCCGATGCCCGCATTGAGCGCGACGTAGTTCTCGAGCCTGGTAGACAGGCCAAGCACGTGGTCGCTCACGCCGAGCACCGCGTACTGGATCAGCAGGCCGACGCCGTTGAGCAGGAAGAAGACCACGGTCTCGCGCTTGGTCCCCCAGCCCTCGCGGTCGGCGAAGCTCCAGTACCTGTTGCCGATGTAGGTCACGACCGTGGCGACGGCCGTCGCGATCGTGACCGCGGTGAGCACGCCGAGGTGCAGCCAGTCGTGCAGGAACGCGAACGCGACGTTGGTGACGCCGATCCCGATAAGCCCGACTATCCCGAACTTGGCGCCCTCGCTGATGAGCTTGCGGAGCTTACCGTAGGCTCCGGCCTGCCCCCTGGAGCCCTGGCTCGGTTCTGCGGGCATCTCTCAATGCGGTGTCGCGTGCTCGTCCTGCGCCGGCCTGGCGCCGCCGGAAGCCGAGGCGAGCACGGGCTCAAGCTCTTCGTGGTCCTCGGCTGCCGGTGCCGGCGCGGCCCAGACCCACTTGCGGTAGGACCAGAACCTGAACAGGGTGCCAAGCACGATGCCGACGTTGCTCGCGATGTTGTTCGGGAGCCTGCCGTGCAGGTCAAGCCCGTAGTAGGTGATGCCGACCGCGGCCCACTGGATGAGCAGCCCGAAGCCGTTGAGCACGAAGAACATCACGGTCTCGCGCGGCACGCTGGTCCGCTCGCGGTGCCTGAAGCTCCAGTACCTGTTGGCGACGTAGCTGATGACCGTCGTCACGATCACCGCGATGGTGGCCGCCTTCAGCGGCCCGATGCTCAGCAGGGCGTTGTTGACCAGGTTGTAGATGACGACGCCGATGATGCCGATGATGCCGAACTTGGCGCCCTCATGAATGAGCTGCCTGAAACGCTCGTAGAGTCTTCGGGCACTACTCACGCGGGTCCTCCGTCCGATCGGTCATCTGGCGGTGCTACCCCGCACCAGAGGGCATCAATGCGCTGTTGGCTGCAAGATTACCGCGTCGTCAGGACCGCGTGGCGTACTGCGCGAATCACTCGCGCCGGTCACAAATCATTCGGAGGCTGTCAGCCCCTGCGGGTAGGGTCTGCGGCGTGGCTGACAGCGGCATGCTGATCCGCGCCAGGGGCCTGGTCAAGAGGTTCGGCGACTTCACCGCGGTGGACGGGATCGACTTCGACCTGCACCGTGGCGAGGTGCTCGGCTTCCTCGGACCGAACGGCGCTGGCAAGTCATCGACCATGCGCATGATCGGCTGCGTCTCGCCGCCGTCCGGCGGCGAGCTGTCCATACTCGGCCTCGACCCGGTGCGCGACGGCCCGGCGATCAGGGCCAGGCTGGGCGTGGTGCCGCAGGAGGACACCCTCGACGTCGAGCTGACCGTCTGGGAGAACCTGCTTATCTACGGTCGCTACTTTGGCCTGCGTCGCGACGTCATCTCCGAGCGCGCCACGCGCCTGCTCGAGTTCGTCCAGCTCAGCGACCGGGCCTCGGATCAGGTGGAGCCGCTCTCTGGCGGCATGAAGCGGCGGCTGACCATAGCCAGGTCGCTGATCAGCGAACCGGAGATCTTGCTGCTTGACGAGCCCACGACCGGGCTGGACCCGCAAGCCAGGCACATCGTCTGGGACCGGTTGTACCGGCTGAAACGCGACGGCGTCACGCTGATCTTGACCACGCACTACATGGACGAGGCCGAGCAGCTATGTGACAGGCTCGTCGTGATGCACGGCGGCAAGATCGCCGCCGAGGGCTCGCCGCGAGAGCTGATCTCCACGTACTCCAGCCCGGAGGTGCTCGAACTGCGCTTCAAGCCAGACGAGCACGAGCAGGCGGCGGAGAAGCTGGCCCACGTGGCTGTTGACCGGATGGAAGTGCTGGCGGACCGGATCCTGCTCTACTCGGGCGACGGCGACCAGGCCCTTGCGGCCGTGCGGGCTCTTTGCCTCGAGCCCGTGACGTCGCTGGTCCGCCGGAGCACGCTCGAGGACGTCTTCCTGCGGCTGACCGGCCGACGGCTGGAGGACTAGTGGCCGCGACGCTCGCCCAAGAGCCTGCCGACCGCTGGCTCGCCGTCAGGCAACTGCGGTTCTGGATCACGAACTACCGGCGCACCTGGCGCGGATCGATCTACACGGGCGTGCTCAATCCCGTGCTGTACCTGGGCGCGATGGGCCTAGGACTTGGCGCGCTCGTGGACGCCCACGGGACCGCTCGCCTAGGCGGCGTCAGCTACCTGGTCTACCTGGCCCCCGGGCTGATGGCAGCCGAGGCGATGCAGACCGCGATGGGCGAGTCGACCTATCCGGTGTTCGGATCGTTCAAGTGGCTGAAGACTTACCAGGCGGCGACCGCGTCGCCGCTCCGGCCCGCCGACCTGTTCCACGGGCACCTGCTCTTCACGACCCTGCGGCTGCTCATGAACGCGGTCGTGTTCCTGGTGGTGATGACGGCGTTCGGCGCGGCGACCTCGCCCTGGGTGCTCGCCTGCGTGCCCGCGGCCGTGCTCACCGGGCTCGCCTTCGCCGCGCCGATCGAGGCGTTCGCGATGACCTGCGCCAAGGAAAACGCGTTCGCCTTGCTGTTGCGCTTCGGGATCATCCCGATGTTCTTGTTCTCCGGCACGTTCTTTCCCGTGCCCGCCGCACTGCTGCCGCTCGCCTACGCGACCCCGCTATGGCACGGCGTGGAGTTGTGCCGCTCGCTCAGCCTCGGCACGGCCCAGCCCGGCGCGACCGCCGTGCACGTCGGCTACCTGGTCGCGGTCACCACACTCGGCGTGCTGTGGGGCAACCGGACATATCGCCGGAGGCTCTATGCCTGAGCGCCCGCACCAGACGCCCGCGCCCGACGCGGCCAGCGGCCTGCTCACGCGCGCGCAGGAGTTGCCGCTGCGCATCCTGCCTGTCGCGATGCTCAGGACGCGGCCAGCGGGACGTACCGGACTCGGCGGCCGCCGCAGCGCCCACCTGATCGAGCGTCACGCCAGGGCCTACCGCCACACCTGGGGCATTTTGCTCTCTGGCTTCTTCGAGCCGCTTTTCTACCTGCTGTCGATCGGGGTCGGGCTCGGCAAGCTGGTCGGCTCGGTCACCGGGCCCGGCGGCCACCACATCAGCTTCACGAGCTTCGTGGCTCCCGCCTTGCTCGCCACGGCGGCGATGAACGGCGCCGTGGCAGACTCCACCTACAACGTGTTCTTCCGGATGAAGTACGCGAAGCTCTACGATTCCGCGCTGGCGACGCCCATGCGAGCCGACGAGATCGCGCTCGGCGAGATCGGCTGGGCGCTGCTCAGGGGTGGCCTCTACGCGGTGGCGTTCATGATCGTCATGCTGGCAATGGGCTTGATCCACTCGGCCTGGGCGGCGGCGGCGGTACCGGTGGCCCTGCTGATCGGCTTTGCCTTCGCTGGCGCTGGGCTGGCGGCCACCACGTACATGCGTAGCTGGCAGCACTTCGAGTTCGTCATGCTGGCGACGCTGCCGATGTTCTTGTTCTCGACCACGTTCTACCCGCTCAGCGTCTACCCGCGGCCGATCCAGGTCATCGTCGAGTGCACGCCCCTGTACCAGGGCGTGGCGCTGCTGCGCGGGCTCGCGCTCGGAGCGGTCGGCCCGGCGCTGCTCTGGAACGCGGCCTACCTCGCGGTCATGGGCACGGGCGGCCTCTACCTGGCGGGCCGGCGGATCGGCATGCTGCTGCTCAGATAGCGCTCCGGCTAGCCTCGCCGCGTCGCCGCACCGGCCACCCGCCCAGCCACGCCAGCCCGCAGGCAACCCGGACCGCCCTCTCGGCGGGGGGCGTCCGGGCCACCGGCACGAGGCTGGTGCCTGGCCGGAACGGGGGCTCCGGCCAGGCAGGCGCCGGCACAAGGCGCCGACACAGGGCGCCGACACGGTGGGGGTGGTGGGCACCCTATGCGCGGTGCGTCCCTTCGGTATCCAGGCTGCCGCGCGGCGAGGGCCCGCGGGACACGGCCCTAGGCCGCGGCGGGCCGCGGCGGGGCTTGGGCGGGGGCGAGGCCGGCGAGCTGGCGGCGGAGCTTGCCCCGGGCACGGTGCAGGCGGGACATGACGGTGCCGATGGGGGTGCCCATGATGGCGGCGACCTCGCGGTAGGCGTAGCCCTCGACGTCGGCGAGCCAGATCGCGGCGCGATGGCTGGCGGGCAGGTCGGCCAGGGCGGCAAGCACGGCAGGGTCGGTGATCTTGTCCAGCGCCTCGGCTTCAGCGGACCTGGCGGGGCCCGCCAGCGGGTCGGCGCTCGGCAGCCAGCCGACGTACGGGTCGGCTCCAGGGGCGATCGCGGGCTCACGGCGGCGCTTGCGGCAACCGTTGATGAACGTGTTGGTCAGGATCTTGTGTAGCCAGGCGCGCAGGTTGGTGCCGGGAGTGAACTGGGCGAAGGACGCGCAGGCCCTGGCGAGGGCCTCTTGGACCAAGTCCTCGGCGTCGGCTGGGTTGCGCGTCAGCCGGAGCGCGGCCGGGTACAGGCCGGCCAGGTACGGCCGGACCTGCTCCTCGAAGCTGGGGTGACGGCCTGCGTCCTCTTCGAAGCTAGCATCGCGGCCGGTGGCAGCGGGCGGGGTCATCGCGGCGGCTCCCTGGTTGTCGGTCATCTGGTTCGACGCGGGCCGGACCCGGACGGATTCGTGATCTGGGTAACATCCGCGCGTGCCACCGGCCGGCCCCGCGGAGCCAGGGACCGGCCCAGTCCGGTTATTTCCCGCCACACCCGTCCAGACGCACCCGAGCCCGTCTCGGTTCACATCAATTTCGTCACGCCGCACCAAGGCTCACACGAGCCTCCGCCAGGCCACGGCACAGTCCCGG
>JASIBM010000249.1 GCA_030045175.1 Streptosporangiaceae bacterium
CGCAAGCCCGCCCGCCGGCAACGCTGCGCAGGTCGCAAGCCCGGAGGCCGGCGGATAAGGCCACGGCAAGCCGCGTCCGGGCGGGCATCGCGTAGGCTCGCCAGATGGCGATCGCCACGCTCACCGAGCTCGGGCCCAGGGAGTTCCTCGGCCAGCTCGACGTGATGCTTGACATTTACGCCAACGCGATGGACGCGGACCTGGCCGCGCTCCCCGGCAGGCGCGAGCTCATGCGGCGGCACGCCGCTTACCCGTCGTTCCGCGCGCTGCACGCCAGGACCGAGCCCGCAGGACCCGTGGTCGGATTCGCGTACGGCTTCCACGGGCAGGGCGGCCAGTGGTGGTACGACGCGGTGTGGTCGGCCCTCGCGGAGACGGCCGGCCGGCGCCAGGCCAGGCGCTGGCTGGCCGACTGCCTTGAAGTCGCCGAGGTGCACGTACGCAAGTGGCACCAGCGCGAGGGCATCGGCACCACGATGCTGATGAGCCTGACCAGCGGGCGCTCGGAGCTGACCGCGGTGCTTTCCACCCCGGACCGCGACTCGACCGCGCGCCGCCTGTACCGGCGGATGGGCTTTCGCGACCTGGTGACCGGCTACAGCTTTCCTGGCGGCAGCCCGCCCTACGCGGTCATGGGGGCCGCGCTGCCGCTCTGCGACGCGGTGGACCGGGCACGATCCGACCGCGCCAGCCCGAGCATCTGGTAGATCTCGGCCGTCGCCCGCGATCCGTTGAGCGTGAAGAAGTGCAGGCCCGGTGCGCCCTCGTCGAGCAGCCGCTGGCACATCACCGCGGCGTACTCGACGCCAGCCTTGCGCACGGCCGCCGGGTCATCCGCGTGCCTGTGCAGCTCATCGGCTAGGGCCGCGGGGAACCGCGCGCCGGAAAGCAGCACCATCCTGTCGATCAGCGCGACGCTGGTGACCGGCATGATGCCAGCGATGATCGGCATCGCGCAGCCACGTGCCGCGGCCGCGTCCCGGAAGCGAAGATAATCATCTGGATAAAAGAACATTTGCGTGATGGCGAAATCGGCTCCCGCGCGATATTTCCTAATAAAAAAAGATAGGTCCGATTCCTTGCTGGCGGATCGCGGATGGCCCTCGGGGAAGGCCGCCACCCCGACGCAGAACTCGCCCGACTCCCGCACCAGCCGCACGAGCTGCTCGGCGTAGCTCAGTCCATCCGGATGCGGCACCCAGTCCCCGGCCGGGTCGCCCGGCGGGTCTCCGCGCAGGGCCAGCACGTTGCGCACGCCGACCGCCGCGTACGAGCCGATCACGTAGCGAAGCTCGGCGGCCGAGTGACTGACCGCGGTCAGGTGGCCGACCGGCGTCAGCGTGGTCTGCTCGGCAATCCTCCCGGTGACGCGCACCGTTCGGTCCCGAGTCGAGCCACCCGCGCCGTAAGTGACCGAGACGAACGTCGGCCGGAGCGGCTCGAGCCGCCTGACGGCGAGCCAGAGCCGCTCCTCGTCGGCGTCGGACTTGGGCGCCATGAACTCGAACGAGAAGGACCTCGCGCCGACGGCGAGCAGGTCCCTGATAAGCGGCGCTTGAACGCGCAGGCGCGATGCCATTGTCTCAGGGTAGCGGCGCGGCGGGCGGCCGGCCACGGCGCCGCGCCAGGTGCGGGCTAAGGTCACGATCATGGCGGATAATCCGGCGGAGGCCGATCCGGCGGATCTGGCCATGATCCGCGCGGCGGTCACCAGCGCGCTCGGCGAGTTCGTCCGCCAGCGACGCGCTGCCCTCGCGAGCATGAGCGAGGACCTGGTCCCCTGCGCCGACGCCATCACCGACCTGCTCGCGGGCGGCAAGCGGCTGCGGGCCGCGTTCTGTTACTGGGGCTGGCGGGCCTGCGGTGGGGTGGACTGCCCGCCGATCTTCGCGGCGGCCGCCGCGCTCGAGTTGCTGCACGCGAGCGCGCTGGTGCATGACGACGTCATCGACGCCAGCGACACTCGCCGCGGCCAGCCCGCCGTGCACAAGCGATTCGCGGCCAGCCACGCCGCCGCCGCATGGCGCGGCGCTCCTGACGCGTTCGGCGCAGGCGCCGCCATCTTGATCGGCGACCTGATGCTGGCATGGACCGATGAGCTGCTGCGCGCCAGCGGCCTGCCTGCGCCGGCCGTCCGCGACGGGATGCGGGTGCTCGACGCGATGCGGACCGAGGTGTTCGCCGGTCAGTTCCTCGACCTCGTCGGGCAGTCGGCAGGCTCGTGGGGGCTTGACGACGCGCTGCGGGTGATCACTTACAAGGCGGCCAAGTACACCGTCGAGCGGCCGCTGCACCTTGGCGTCGCGCTGGCCTGCGCCGCCGACGGCATGCGCCGCCCCGGCCAGCCCGCCGAACGGGCCGCGCTGACCGCCGCGTTCACCAGCTACGGCATCCCGGTCGGCATCGCGTTTCAGCTTCGCGATGACATCCTGGGCGTGTTCGGCGACCCGGCCAGGACTGGCAAGCCGGTCACCGACGACCTGCGCGAGGGCAAGCGAACGGTGCTGCTTGCGATCGCCAGGCGGCGCGCGGACGCGGGGCAGGCCGCGCTGCTCGACAGGTCCGTCGGCGACCCGCTGCTGACCGAGGCGCAGGCGGCCGAGGTCGGCGAGGTCATCGCGGGCACGGGCGCGTACGCCGAGTGCGAGGCGATGATAGCCACCAAGGTGGGCGAGGCGCTGGTGGCACTCGACGCGGCCCCTATCGACGCCGTGACCAAGGCGGCGCTCGCCTTCCTCGCGATCGCCACGACGTTCCGCTCGGACTAGGACCTGCGGACGCGCGTCAGCTCGCGCCAAGCCGGGCGGCGAGCCGCCTCGCCGCCGACGCGGGATCTGCCGCCTCGGTGATCGCCCGGACCACCACGATCCGGCGGCCGCCCGCCTCGAGCACGTCGCCGAGCCTGGCCTCGTCGATCCCGCCGATCGCGAACCAGGGCCGCGTGGCGGCCAGTCCGGCGACGTAGCTGATCAGGCCAAGCCCTGGGGCCGGGCGCCCGGGCTTGGTCGGCGTCGGCCACACCGGCCCCGCGCAGAAGTAGTCGGCAGCCGGATCGGCGGCGGCCGACTCGGCCTGCGCCTGCGAGTGAGTGGACAACCCGATGATCGGCGTCGGGCCGAGGATCTTACGGGCCACCGCCGCAGGAAGGTCGTCCTGGCCGACGTGCAGCACGTCAGCCCCGCAAGCGAACGCCACGTCGGCGCGGTCGTTCACGGCGAGCAGCGCTCCGTGCCGGTCACACGCCGCCCTGAAGGTCTCGAGCAGCCGCAGCTCGGGTCCTGCCTCGAGCCCCTTGTGCCGGAGCTGGACGATGTCCACGCCAGACCCGAGCACGGCGTCGAGGAACGCGGGCAGGTCGCCCTGGCGCTCCCTGGCGTCAGTGCACAGGTAGAGCCGGCAACCCGCCAGCCGCTCGCGAAGGGCAGCACTGTCCACCTGGCCATCTTGCCACTGCGGCTGCGAGCCAAAGGGCAAAGGGCGCCCGGAGGCGAACGGTACCAGGGCTTCCGGCAGAACTCAGAACGCGAGCGCCTGCGCGCGCCGGTTGACCTCGCTGCACCGGTGCGCGGCGATCGCCTCGATCGGGCTGCCGGGCAGCGAGTCGTCCGAGGTGAACAGCCAGCGCATCGCCTCGACGTCGGTGAAGCCGCAGTCGAAGAGCAGCGTGAGCGTGCCGTGCAGCCCTCGGACGATCTGCTCGCCATCCAAGAACGCGGCCGGCACGCCGAAGGAGCCGTCAGGCCGCTCCACGCCAAGCAGCTTGCGGTCGCGGAGGAACTGCTTGATCCTGCTCACCGGCAGCCCAAGCTGCGCCGCGACCTCGGGAATAGTCAGCCAATGGCCGACGCTAGCGTCGGCCGGGGGGTCGATCTGTGCCACGTCGAAATCCTTTCCCCACCGCCCGGCCCTCTCAAACACCAAGCGAAGTCAAACCCCTGGCGACGCCTCGATGGCCGCGGCGCGAACGCTGACCCCGGGGTCGGCGAGCTGTGCCGGGTCGACAAGCGCCCGCGCCTCGATGAGCCGCCTGCCCTGGGCGAAATCCCTGGGCGCCCCAACCGTCAGCATCGCGACGAGCCTGCGGCCGGCTAGCGCATCATCACCCTCAGCCAGCCAGCAGGCTGACCAGCTAGCCGTGGCGGTGTCACCGCGCCAGAGGAACTCCGTAGCGGCCCGGTGGTCACCGGCGAACTGGAGCATCCGCCCGAACTGCTCGGACCAGAAGTAGGGCACGGGATCGTAGCGCTCGTCCCCGCCGAGCAGGTTGGCCGCCAGCGTGACCGGGGCGCGCAGCGCGACGTCCCAGTGCTCTGGCCGCATCCTGCGGGCGAACCGCTCTGACCAGAACGCGGCGCAGTCCCCCACCGCGTAGACGCCGGTCATCGAGGATTCCAGCCGGCTGTCGACGACCACGCCGTTGTCGAGAAGCACGCCGGCGGGCTCGAGCCAGCCGACATCAGGCCTGACGCCCACGGCGGTTACCACCACGTCGGCGGCCAGCCAGCCACCGGCGGCCAGCTCGAGCCCGCCTTCGGCGATCGACCCGACGGCCCGGCCGAGCAGCAACTCGACCCCAGCCTGCGCATACCAGGCCGAGGTGACCGCGCCGACCTCGGCGCCGACGGCAGCCGCGAGCGGCGCGGCGCCCGCCTCCACGACGGTGACCTGGCAGCCTCGCGCCGCCGCGGCGGTGGCCAGCTCCGCGCCGATCCAGCCAGCCCCGACGATGACCATCCGGGCTCCCGCGGCGATCGTCTCGCGCAGCGCGAGCGCGTCATCGAACGAGCGCAGGACCCGCTGCCCGGCGCCCCCGGGCAGCGTGACCGGTCGCGCCCCTGTCGCGATCACCAGCCGGTCGAACGGGTACTCCGCCAGATCGGTGCGCAGCACGCCGTCACCGAGCCATTCGGCGCGCTCGCCCAGCCTGATCCGCGCCCCGAGCGCTGCCAGGTCACCCGCAGGGCGCAGCGACGTGTCGTCGACGGCGCCGGACAGGAATGCCTTGGACAGTGGCGGCCGGTCGTAGGGCGGCCTGCTCTCCGCGCCGATCAGCGTCAGGCTGCCCCGGTATCCCGCAGCACGGAGCTCCTCGATCGTGCGCAGCCCGGCCAGCCCACCCCCCACCACGACGATCCGCTCCGGGTATTCCCCGCGTCCGGCCACCACCAGCACGCTCCTTTCCCGTTCGCCTCCGGGCGCCTTTGAGGCGCCGCCTTCCCTCGTCGCAAACACCGCTCCTCAGTCCAGGCGGCGCCGGCGCCCTGCGGCTTACGTTTTAACCGAGCACTGCTTAGCAGGGCGAGGTCAAAACGTAAGCCGCGGCTCACTCGCGCTCGGCTCGCCGCCGGCTTCGCCTTTGGCTCGCTCGCGCAGGTTTCCCGCTCGCCTCCGGCCCCGCCCCCGAACAGCTGGGCGGAGCCAAAGCCCGATCTTGGAGCTAGGCTAGGGGCAGACGCGCGGGAGTCCGATGCCGACCTTTCCGGTACGTTGCTCAATTTGTGGTGACGGGCCGGCTGGGTCGAGGGACTGAGAGGGTGGCCACGGGGTCGCCGACCGCAGAACCTGATCCGGGTCATGCCGGCGAAGGGAGCGCAGCGACGTGAACAGCGCGCACCGACGGTGAACGGCAGCGGAGCAGCAACCCCACGCAGCGTCACCGCGGACGTCCTGGTCATCGGCGCTGGGGTCATCGGCCTCGCCATCGCCTGGCGCGCGGCTCAGCGGGGCATGCGGGTAGTGATCGCCGACCCCGATCCCGGCAGCGGCGCTACGCACGCGGCGGCCGGCATGCTCACCCCGGTCGCCGAGGCCGCGTACGCCGAGCGTGAGCTCTTCGACTTCGGATCTGCGTCACTGCGGCGCTACCCGCAGTTCGCGGCCGAGCTCACCGAGGCGACCGGCCTGCCGACGGGATTCCGCCAGACCGGCACGCTCCAGGTCGCCCACGACGTCGACGACATGGCCGCGCTGCATGAGCATGCGCTGCTGCGCGAGTCATTCGGCGCGCAGACCGAGCGGCTGACCGGTCGCGAGTGCCGGGCCGCCGAGCCGATGCTCGGCCCGGTCTGCGGCGGCCTGCTGGTCAGCGACGACGCCTCAGTCGACCCCAGGCTGCTCACCACGGCACTGCTCGCCGCCGCCAGGGCGGCTGGCGCCACCCACCTGCGGCAGCGCGCGCGCAGGCTGCTCGCGGGCGATTCCGCCGCCGGCGCGGAGCTCGACGAGGGCACCACGGTCGCGGCCGGGCAGGTAGTGCTCTGCGCCGGCTGGGCATCCGCGGCGATCGAGGGCGTGCCCGCCGAGGCTGCTCCGCGGCTTCGCCCCGTCAAGGGCCAGATCCTCCGACTGCGGCCCACAGCGGCGACACGCGCCGCCAGCCCGTCGCCCTCCTTCCTCAACAGAACCTTGCGCGGACTCGTGCAGGGATCGTCGGTCTACCTGGTGCCGAGGCAAGATGGCGAGGTGGTGGTCGGTGCCACACAGGAGGAGCTTGGCGCCGACACCACGGTCACCGCGGGCGGCGTCTGGCAGCTGCTACGCGACGCTCGCGCGCTGGTGCCCGGCATCACCGAGCTAGAGTTCGCCGAGGCCGCGGCCGGACTCCGCCCTGGCACGCCGGACAACGCCCCCCTGCTCGGCCCGTCCGCCCTGCCCGGCCTGGTGCTCGCCACCGGTCACTTCCGGGCCGGCGTGCTGCTCGCTCCCCTGACCGCCGATCTAATCGCCGATCTGCTCGTCACAGGAATTTTGCCAGCGGCTGCCGCTGCGTTCTCGGCGCGGCGCCTTGCCGCTCAGCCATTCGAACACCAGGATGCGGCACCGTCATGGAGATAACGATCAACGGCGCGCCGCACCAGGTTCCCGACGAGGCCTCGGTCGAGCGTGCCGTCGCGCTGATCACCACCTCGGTCACCGGGATCGCGGTGGCCGTGAACGGCGAGCTCGTGCGCCGGGCGTCCTGGGCCACCACCCGACTCGCCTCCGGCGATGTGCTCGAGGTGCTTACCGCTGTCCAGGGAGGATGAGCCGAGGTGCGCGCGGCCGTGCGGGGAGGATCAGCCGACATGCTGACTGCCGGGCAAGGAGGGTGACGTGGACGATCCTTTCGTGCTCGCCGACTGCGAGTTCAGCTCACGGCTGATCATGGGAACGGGCGGAACGCCGAGCCTGGACGTGCTCGGCAGGGCGCTCGACGCCTCCGGCACGCAACTGACAACCGTGGCGATGCGCCGGGTCGATCCCTCGTCCGAGGGCTCGGTGCTCGACCTGCTCGCCGCGCGCGGCATCAAGGTGCTGCCTAACACGGCGGGCTGCTTCACCGCCGCCGAGGCCGTGCGCACCGCACGGCTGGCGGCCGAGGCACTGGGGACCACGTGGGTCAAGCTCGAGGTGATCGCCGACGAGGTCACGCTGCTGCCCGACCCGGTCGAGCTGCTCGACGCCGCCGAGCGGCTGGTCGCCGAGGGTTTCACCGTGCTGCCCTACACCAGCGACGACCCGATCCTCGCCCGGCGCCTCGAGCAGGCCGGCTGCGCCGCGGTGATGCCGCTCGGCGCGCCGATCGGGTCCGGGCTCGGCATTCGCAACCCGCACAACATTGAGCTGATGGTCGCGGCCGCGTCGGTTCCTGTCATCTTGGACGCCGGAATCGGCACGGCCAGCGACGCGGCGCTGGCCATGGAGCTTGGCTGCGCAGCCGTGCTGCTCGCGACGTCGGTGACCAGGGCGCGCGACCCCGAGCTCATGGCGAGCGCCATGCGGTCAGCGGTGATCGCCGGGCGGCTGGCCTACCTGGCCGGGAGGATCCCGAGGCGACGTTATGCGCAGGCGTCTTCGCCCCCGGTAAGCAGCCAGTTAGCCAAACCGTAACCGGGTCAGCCGGGCAAACGTACCCCTACACTGTTGCCGATGGATACCGCCCTTTCGCCCTCAGTGGGACGGCTGCTCGGCGGCCGGTACCACGTGGGCACGCAGATCGCCCGCGGCGGCATGGCGACGGTATACGTAGGCACCGACACCAGGCTCGACCGCATGGTCGCGATCAAGATCGCGCATCCGGAGATCTCCGACGATGCCGAGTTCGCGCGCCGGTTCATCGGCGAGGCGAAGTCAGCGGCCAGGCTGTCTAGCCCCAACGTCGTCGCCATCTACGACCAGGGCACCGACGGGCGGCTGCACTACATCGCGATGGAGTACGTGCCTGGCCGGACCTTGCGCCAGCTCCTGCGCGAGCGCGGCAGGCTGAGCGTCAGGGAGAGCCTGGACATCATGACGGGCGTGCTCTCTGGCCTGGCCGCCGCGCATCAAGCCGGGCTCGTGCACCGTGACGTCAAGCCGGAGAACGTGCTGCTGACCGCCTCGGGCGAGGTCAAGGTGGCGGACTTCGGGCTGGCCAGGTCGGTCGCCGGCGCGATCGCGACCCAGGGCGGCATGCTCATAGGGACGGCCGCATACCTCGCGCCCGAGCAGGTCAAGGGCGGTAGGTCGGACGCGAGGACGGACGTGTACGCGGCGGGCGTCATGTTGTTCGAGATGCTCACGGGCGGTCAGCCGCACACCGGCGAGAGCCCGCTCGCGGTCGCCTACAAGCACGTCAACGACGTGGTCCCGGCCCCGTCTAGCGTCGTGCCCGGAATCTCACCCGCGCTCGACGCGCTGGTGGCGATGGCCACGAGCCGCGATCCCGAGCTGCGCCCAGCCAACGCCGGGCAACTCCTGCGCGCGATCGGCGAGGTGCGGGCGGGCGGCGCCGCGCCGTCGACCGCGCCATACCCCAGCCCTGGCCGCTCGCCGGCCGCCTCCGGGCCCTATCCCTCCGCTCCAGCCGGCGCCGACCCGGTCCCCGGCTACCTAGCTACGCCCGGCGGCCTGAGCGCGGCTTCCCCCGGCTACCCAGCCGCCTATCCGGCAGCGGCGGCGCCTGGCTACCCCGGCGCCTACCCGGCGGCGGGCGCCTCGGGCCCGCACTCGCTGCCCCCCGGTCGCGAGTCCTACCCGTACCAGGCGGGCGAGGACCACGGCTACGGCGGCTACGCCGGCCCGCCGGCCTGGGACTCCAGCCTCGGGGCGGTCGGCGCGTCGGCGCTGCCCTCGCTCGGGCCGCAGTCCGATGCGATCGCGCCCATCCTGCCCGCGCCGGTCGCCGACCAGCGGTCCGGCGTCAACCACACTCTGATCGTCCCCGGTGGCCTGCACGACAACTACGCCGACCTGGACGCCGACCGCCGGCCGGCCCACCGAGGCTACGGCGGCCGCAGGCGCGATGGCCAGCGGCCGGCCCCTGGCTTGGCGCCGCTGCTGTACGGCAGGCGACCGGTGTATCTCTGCGCTGGCCTCGCCCTGGTCTTGCTGATCGCGCTGACCACCTGGTGGCTGAACACCGGTCAGTACACCACCGTTCCCCCCGTCAGGGGCATTGCCCTGACCACCGCGCGCGCCGAGCTGACCAATCTCGGCCTGCGCTCGAAGCTGGGCAAGTCGCAGAACAGCTCGCTGCCCAAGGGCGAGGTGATCTCCGCGTCGCCGGCGATCGGCACCAAGGTATCCGCCGGCGCGATGATCACGCTGATCGTGTCGCTAGGGCCGGTCGTGGTGCAGTGCCCGCAGGTCAGCGGCCAGCCGCTGAGCCAGGCTCAGGCAGCTCTCAGGCAGGCGCACCTGACGCCAGGAAGGGTGACGCAGGCCACCTCGAGCACGGTGGCCGTGGGCGACGTGATCAGCACCACACCGCACGCCTACGCGACGTGCACGCAGAACCAGCTGGTCGGCCTGACGGTCAGCGCCGGGCCAGGCTTGCCCAACTTCGTCGGCCAGCAGCTCTCGGCCGCCCAGGCGGCGGCTCAAGCGGGCGGCTACACGATCAACCCGGTGCCCGACGCGCACAGCACCCAGCCGGCCAATACGATCACGTCCCAGTCGCCGGACCCCAACACCCCGATCACCAGGAACGAAGTGGTGACCGTGCACGTGTCGCAGGGCCCGCCGCAGGTGCCGGTGCCAGACGTCCAGGGCTTGCCGCTGCATCAGGCCATCGAGTTGCTGCGGCAGGCCGGCTTCCAGTGGCAGATCAATCAGGGCATCGGCAACACGGTCCTGAACTACAGTCCCACTGGCACCGCGCCGCAGGGCTCGACCATCACGCTGAACGTAGGGCTGCTCTCAAACATGTGACCGCATTCCCCGCTCGCCTCCAGGGCCGCGCGGGGGTGCCGCCTTCCCGCTACGGCGTCGGCCCGTCGCCGGGCTGTTCCTGGTAGGAGTACCGCTGCTCCAGCCAGGGGTCGGCGCCGTTGTGGTACCCGCGGTCCTCCCAGAAGCCGCGCCGGTCACCGATCATGTACTCGATCGCGCGCACCCACTTCACGCTCTTCCAGCCGTACCTGGACGGAACCACGAGCCGGGCCGGGTGGCCGTGCTCGGGACTGAGCTCAGCCCCGTCGCGGTGGGTGGCGAGCAGCGTGTCGGGCGCAGCGAAGACGGCTAGCGGGAGATTGGCGCCGTAGCCGTAGTCGGCCCAGACCATCACGTGGGTCACCGCCGCGGCCGGCGGCACCGCGCGCAGGAACTCGGCTGCGAGCACCCCGGACCAGCAGACCCCGAGCACGCTCACCTTCGTCACGCAGTGGAAGTCCGCGACGATCTCGCTGCGCGGCAGCGAGCCGAAGTCGTCCCAGGCCCACCTGTGCTCGCCGCCAGATGCGGTGGCGCCGTAGACCCGCAGATCCCACGACCGCGGATCGAACACGGGAACCGGTCCATAGTGCAGCACCGGCATCGTCGCCGCGGTGTACTGCCCGGGCGGCAGCCGAGAGGCGAGCTCATCAGGTCGCGCGGTCCGGTGGCCTGCGTCGTCCTCCCGCGGGCTGGGAACGTCAGGGCTGGATGCCGCGCCGGCCGCCGCCCCGCCGAGCCGCCTCATGTCCAGCTAACTCCCCTTTCCCGTTCGCCTCCGGGCGCCCTTAGGGCGCCGCCTTCCCTCGTCGCCAACACCGCTCCTCCGCTTACGTTTCAACCCGCGCACTGCCAGGCAGGGCAAGGTTGAAACGTAAGCGCAGTCCAGGCGGCGCCGGCGCCCTGCGGCTCACTCGCGCTCGGCTCGCCTTCGGCTCACTCGCGCAGCCTTCCCGCTCGCCTCCGGGCGCCTGCGGTGCCCTTCCTAGCGCAGCCATCTTGCCACCAGGCGCTGCGACGCCTTTCGGTGGCCAGGCACCAGGCGCCCGCAGGCTGCGCTAAGCTACCGGACGTGGGTCACGCATACTGGCGCTTTTATGGCTTCTCACCCGGCACAGGGGAGGTAGCCCGCCAGGCGCTGCACTGACGCAGGCGGTACGAACTTCAAGCCCCCGGCCGGGAACGGCCGGGGGCTTTAGTCATTATGGAGGGCAAGGAGGACAAGATGGTGATCGTGATGGCCCCCGAGGCAACCCAGGGCGATATTGAGGCGGTGGTGGAGCTGGTCAGGTCTGCGGGCGGCGAGGCGTTCGTCAGCCGGGGCGTCCACCGGACCATCATCGGCCTGGTCGGCGACATCGACCAGTTCGGCGCGCTCAACTTGCGCAGTCGCAAGGGTGTCGGCGACGTCATGCGCGTCTCCGTTCCCTACAAGCTGGTCAGTCGCGAGCACCACCGCCAGCGCTCGGAAATCTGGGTAGGCGGCGTGCCGATCGGCCCGGCCACCGTGACGGTCATCGCCGGGCCGTGCACGGTGGAGACCCCTGAGCAGACGCTGGCCGCGGCTCAGATGGCCAGGCGGGCGGGCGCGGCGATGCTGCGGGGCGGTGCGTTCAAGCCCAGGACCTCGCCGTACGCGTTCCAGGGCCTCGGCGAGGTAGGACTGAAGATCCTCTCCGAAGTCAGGGACGAGGTCGGACTGCCCGTGGTGACCGAGGTCGTCGACCCGGCCAGCGTGGACCTGGTCTGCGCGCACGCGGACATGCTCCAGGTCGGCACCAGGAACATGCAGAACTTCGCCCTGCTCCAGGCCGTGGGCTCGGCAGGCAAGCCGGTGCTGCTCAAGCGCGGCATGAACTCCACGATCGAGGAGTGGCTGATGGCCGCGGAGTACATCGCCCAGCGGGGCAACCTCGACATCGTGCTATGCGAGCGCGGCATCAGGACGTTCGAGACAGCCACCAGGAACACGCTGGACATCAGCGCGGTGCCCGTCGCTCAGCGGCTCTCGCACCTGCCTGTAATCGTCGATCCGTCGCACTCGGGTGGACGCCGGGATCTGGTCTTGCCGCTGACCAGGGCGGCGATAGCCGTCGGGGCCGACGGCGTGATCGTGGACGTGCATCCTGATCCGGCCAAGGCACTCTGCGACGGAGATCAGGCGCTGGCCGAGGAGGACCTCACCGAACTCGGAGCTATCACCGCGACCATGCCCCAACTGCTCGGCCGTGCGCTCACCCCCGCCCCCCAGCCTGCCGCGGCTGCCTCACGGTAGGAACCACGCGAACGAGCCAAAGGGGCGCGGCGGCGGTAGCTAACGGCCGCCAAGGGGTTGGCAGGGGTCGCAACACTGGGTACTTAAACGATTACCATCGGTCGCTACCCGGGGTTGCGAGGTGCAGGCCGACGCCATGAGACGCCTGACTATCACCGGCATTGCGGTGGCCACGCTGCTGGCTGCGGCGAGCTGCGCCGCGCCCGCCGCCCGACCGCGCGGGCCCGCCAGCTTCCTGGCGGTCAGCGACTCAGCCGTCGCCCTGATCCAGTGGCACGCCACGCACCACGGTCATGTGCAAGGCACCGTCACGGCGCGTAACACCACCGGGGGCGCGCCAGGTGAGATGCTCTCGGTCAACCAGACGCCGTTCACGGGAACCGTGCGAGGCAACGCGGTCACGCTGACGTTCCCGGCCATGTTCTTCTTGCACGCCAGCGCCCACGGCACGCTCGGTGGTGGCGCTCTCAGGCTCCAGCTTGCCCAGCCCGACGGCACGCTCAGGCAGGCCACCTTCAGCGAGTCGGATGTGGCGCGCTACAACCGCGCGGTCACGGCGCTGCGCAGGACGATCAGCCGCAACAACGCGCAGGTCGCCAGCCAGCTGCGCGGGCATCCTGGCCGGCAGGTAAGCGCCCATGAGGAGCAAATCGCCCTGAGCGCGCTCCGCAGAAACGCCAGCCTCGCGCCCGGCGGCGTTCTCCCGCGCGTCCTGGCCCGCTTCGCTGGTGGCGTTCAGACGGCACGATCGGACCTCGAGACCGAGAAGCTCAACGCCGCTGGCAGCAACAGGTACTGCAAGGCAGCCTTCACGGTCGGCGGGAATGCCCAGAAGGTGGGCGGTGACCTCAACGCGGTGCAAGGTGACACCGCGGCGATGAACCCCGCGATCGCCAACATCCGAGCCGAGCTGGCCAGCGCCAGGACGTCCATGCGGCAGCTAGCCAGGGCCGGGCTGGCCGCGCCGAGCCGGACATCTGCCGTGATCTCCGACGCCCAGGGCGCCGTCGCCCGGGTGATCGCCATGGCGAACTCCTACGTCGATCACGTCAACTCCATCGGCGCGCAGGCCAGGTCCCTCGCCAATGACATGGACGCCGGCCACTGCTCAGGAGCCAGGATAGGCACCTGGGTGCCACCCGTCTCGCACGTGAAATGACAGGTTACGCCGACCGGCCAAGGCGGTACTCCTGCGCGGCGGCGGCAAGCTCGTCGGCCAGGTCGTCGGCGTCCAGGCGAGCCTCGATCTTGTGCAGGTCGGCGATCCGGGCTCGGGTCTCCACCTGGCGCGGCAACAGCAGCGAGCAGCAATCCTGGTCGGGTAGCTGAGACAGGCTCAGCGTCGCTATCCGGCGCGCCTCGGCCATGATCTCGGTCTTGTCGAGCCCGATCAGCGGGCGCAGGATCGGCAGCGAGACGGCCTCGTCGAGCGCGGTGATGTTCGTCAGGGTCTGGCTGCTAACCTGGCCGAGCGAGTCACCGGTGATCAGCGCGGACGCGCGAGCCCGGCGGGCGATCGCCTGGGCGGTCTTCAGCATCAGCCGCCGCTGGGCGACGATCTGAAGCCGGCCCGAGCCGGACGCGGCTAGCCGCTGCTGCGCCCGGCCGAACGCGACCACGTACAGCCTGGACCCATGCTGGAACCGGTCGAGCTGGCGCACGAGCGCGTACGCCTTGTACACCGACTCCGGCCCGGTCAGCGGCATTCCGGAAAAGTGCAGGAAGCCGCAGTACAGGCCACGGCGCATCATCCGGTACGCGGCGACTGGCGAGTCGATGCCGCCCGACATGAGCACGAGCCCGCGGCCGCTCATGCTGACCGGCAGGCCACCTTGACCAGGCATCCCGTCGGTGTACACGAAGATCTCGGACTGATCGACCTCGACGTGGACGACGAAGTCGGGGTCCCTCAGGTTCACCGCGTTGCCCTGCTCACGCTGGATCCGCGAGCCGATCGCAGCCGCCAGGTCGGCGGAGCTGACGTGAAAGCGCTTGTCGCGACGCTTGGCGCGGACGCCAAACGATCCTTGCCTGCCCCGCGCTAGCGCAACGGCTGCCTCGATCGCCGCATCGGGATCCTTCGCCACCCGCACCGCGCGGCAGACCCGCACCACGCCCATCACGTCGCGCATGCGCTCGGCGATCAGGTCAGCCGCGGCCTCGGCCGCGCCCGGCGTCGCGGCCGACTCCAGTTGCGGGGTCAGCACGATCACGCCATCGCGCTGCCACAACCGGACGCCGGTCACGACCCCGGCCAGCGCGAGCCTGATGTTGTTCTGGAGCAATCGCTCGAATTGCTGGCGGTTGCGTCCCTTGAGCACGATCTCACCGAGTTTGAGCAGCACACATGGCTCATGCAGGCCATCGGTGGCCTGATCGGTAACGGTACTCGCGGGCAAAGCGGTCATGTCTAGAGTCTGACAGGTCATGGCCACCGCGTCCGACATGGCAAGCTGACCAGGTGAAGCGGACTGGGACCCCGGCGGCGCTGCGTGTCGCAGGCGAGGCGGACCTAGCCGCCATTGCGGCCATCGCGATCGCTACCGGGCAGGATGAGGACTGGGGGGTGGCGTTCCCGGCCTACATCAGGTTCCTGATCGCGAACGGGACGCTGCTGGTGGCCGACCGCGCGGGCGCCGTCCTCGGCTACGGCGGAGCCCTGCGGATCGAGGCAGGTGCCGCGCCGGCGTGCATGCTCACCGACCTGTTCGTGCACCCCGACGAGCACGGCTCCGGGCTGGGCCGCGCGATTCTCGGCGAGCTATGGCGCGATCAGCCACGGCGGATGACGTTCAGCAGCCTGCACTCTCACGCCCTGCCGCTGTACACCAGCTTCGGCGTGGACGCGTGGTGGCCGCTGCTTTACCTGCGCGGCGACGTGCGGGCACTGACCATGCCGGGCGGGTGGTCCGCGGCGGCGGCCGAGCCCTCGCGCGTTGCGTCGCTCGAGCTGGCCTGGACCGGGAGCGACAGGTCCGCCGAGCACCAGATGTGGGCGGCCTGGCCAGGTGGTGCCGGCGTCGTCGCGAGCCTCGACGGCCAGCCGCTTGCCGCTGGCACGATCGGCGGGGCGGACAGCGAGTTCGGCATCTGCCACCTCGCTGTCGACGCCACTGCCGCCAGCGATGCCGACGCGCGCGACGCGGTCGTCGCCGTGCTGTCCTGGCTTGACCCGCCGGACGGGCAGGCCCGCGCCTGCCTGCCCGCGCCGCACCCGGGTACCCGCGCGCTGCTGAGCGCCGGGTGGCGGGTCGAGGAGTTCGACCTGCACATGACGTCGGAGCCCGGCCTGATCGACCCGCTGCGGCTCGTCCCGTCCCCCGCGCTTGCTTAGCAGGCCTTGGCGAAAGCTGTTAGGGTCCCGCCTCCTTACGCCAACTCCATGGCGCCAGCGCACGGTCGGGTTCGGGCACAAGCGATGAATCGGGCAATCCCGCGCCGCCACGCCCAGGGGCGAACCCCATCGTGGGGCCCTTGCCGGGCCTCCAGCACCAGCGCGGGCCCCACGTTGGGGTTCCGGGCGCTGCCTGGACCCGGGCAGCGATGCGCGTAATGCCCGTGAGGCTCCCATGGCGTATACCCATTAGGTATACTCATAGGTATGCCTGTGACCACCATCAAGGTCGATACGGCGGTACGCGATCAGCTAGCGTCCGTCGCTCAGACCCGTGGCATCACGATGGCTGCGTTGCTGCGCGACATCGCGAGCGAGCTTGAGGCACGCCAGCA
>JASIBM010000250.1 GCA_030045175.1 Streptosporangiaceae bacterium
GGGGCGTCGAGCCGCTGCTGCCGCACGCCGCGAGCAGCATGGCGCAGGCCACGATCGCGCCAGCCACGATCCCGGGCCGGGCGCCGGTAGGACAAGGAGCGTCAGGCATGTCAACCTCGGCATCGGAAAGTGTTGAGATCGGAACGGGGTGAAATCTGAACGGGATGAAACAGCCAAGCGGGCGACCAGATGACGATCGTGGCAGCCCGGTGCCCACGAGGCAAGTAGCGCCGCCAAATCGCGGCACCCCCGCCTCCGCTACGCGCGGGCGCACCATGATCGTGGTGGCTTTTCGTCGTATAGATCCGTAAACCCACCGTGATCATGGTCTCGGTGCGGACACCGCCGAGGCCATCCTGCGCACCGCCTCGGTGACCAGGTCGGGCGAGGTCCCGATGTTGAGCCTGACGAACCCGGCGCCCTGCGTTCCGAAGTCGGTGCCGGAGCTGACCGCCACCCGGCCCCGTTCGAGGAACACGCCGGCCGGGTCGGCCAAGCCAAGGCTCCGGCAGTCAAGCCAGCTGAGGAAGCTAGCCTGAGCTGGGATGTAGCCCACGTCGGGCAGTAGCTGCGCGAGCAACCGACCGAGCAGGACGCGGTTGTGGTCGATCTGGGCGACGACCGCGTCGAGCCAGTCGAGCCCGCGCCTGAACGCGGCGACCGAGCCGAGTAGCCCGAGGTGGGAGGCGAGCAGCGCGTTCCCGCGCTCGCGCAGCAGGTCAGCGGCCGCGGCCGAGCCGACGACGGCCACGGCGCATTTCATGCCCGGGATGTTCCAGCCCTTGGATGCCGAGGTGAACACGTAGGCGCGCCCGGCCATCTCGTGGTCCAGCGTCGCGAATGACACGAAGCTGGCGCCTGGCAGGGTCAGCGGAGCATGGATCTCGTCGACGAGCAGCGCGACGTCATGACGGGCGCACAGGTCGGCGATCGCGTGCAGTTGCTCGCGGGTCCACACCACGCCGAGCGGGTTGTGCGGGCTGCACAGCAGGTAAGCGCTCACGCCAGGGCTGGCAAGCGCCCGGTCAAGCACGTCGGGGTCGAGTTCGTAGCCACCGTCGTCGCGACGGCGCAGCGGTGCTTCCACCACCCGCCGCCCGGCCAAGCCGATCCGCAACGCGAACGGGCCGTACACCGGCGGGCTGATCACGACGCCAGAGCCGTGCGGCGTGATCGCGGTCAGCACCTCGATGATCCCGGTCATCACGTCGGGAACGGCGAAGACCCATTCCGGGTTGGGCTCCCAGCCGAGCCGGGTGGCCGCGAAGGCCGCGAACGCCTCCCCAAGCTCACCGATGTGCGGGTAGCCGGTGTCACCGATCGCCAGCGCATCCCGCACCGCCTCAGCGATCGGCTCCGCGACGGTAAAGTCCATCTCGGCCACGAACGCGGGCAGCACGTCGGGCGGGAACGTCCGCCACTTGTAGCTCTTACGCCTGGCTAGTTCGGCCGGATCGCAGGTTCCGAGCAGCGCATCCACGCCAGGATGCTAACCGCCCGGCCCTAGTTCGCCGACCGACCCGTCCGCCGCGCTCACGCCACCGTCCCACCCGCGCCTGCCAGCCTTGGCCGTCGCCGGATGCTCCACAAGCGCGATCACCCGGCTCGCCATGAACCTGGCCGTCCGCACCGCGGTGCCCCCGCGAGTGACCTCGCTCACCTCGATGATGCCGCGCCTGTTGACCACCTCGACCCGCCGCCCCGCCCGGGTCGCCGCGACGTCATAGGTCTTGGTGACGTCACCGGCGTCGACCACTATCTCGACTCGGTCGCCTCTCATGGCCTGCCCTTAGCAGCGATCGGCCCAGGCTCGGAGGTCGCCTGGCCATGCCGATGTGATACCCACGATTGGCGGGAACGATGCATCTATCCGAACTAAAGTTCGGATAGATTGGTCGGCTCGCGAGCGCCGGAAGCTGGTGGGCCATGATCGGGAATGGCGATGTCGCCATTGAGGTACCGCTGAATGGTCGGACCGATCGTGGCCGCCAGCTCGTCGACGCTCGCGCTGGCGACCGCAGGAAACCTGAACACCAGCCTGGCCAGCGCGAGGCCAATCATCTGGGTCCCCACCATCGCGACCCGGTACTCGGCCTCGGCGCGGCTTCCGAGATCGCTGAGCCCGGTGAGGCGGGCCAGCGTCCCGAGTATCGAGTCGGCGATGAACTCCCTGAGCATGATGGCAGCCTGCTCGTTCGTGACCGCGGACCTGAGCAGCCCGACGAAGGTCTCCTTGAGCTGGCCGGACTCCCAGACCGACAGCGCGGTGCGGACCAGGTGCTCGCCCAGCTCGCCCTCGGCCGGCCGCATCTCGGGCGCGAGCGCCGCGGTCAGTACCTCGCTCGGCACCACGGGCAGTCGCATCGCCGCCGAGAACAGCGCCTCCTTGGTGCCGTAGAAGTGATGAATCAAGGCCGGGTCCACCTCGGCGACGGCCGCGATGCCACGGATCGTAGCGCCGTAGTACCCGTGATCGGCGAACTGGCCGCGCGCGGCCACCAGGATCGCCTCGCTGGTCCCGCTGTCTCCCGCCCGCCTTCCGCCGCGCCCCCGGCGCCGTCCGTGATCGCTCATTCCGAGCTCCCCGTCGCGTGAGCGTCGCGGGTCAGCTCGAAGAAGCGCTCTTCGAGCGTCGCGGGCGCCAGCCGCAC
>JASIBM010000251.1 GCA_030045175.1 Streptosporangiaceae bacterium
AGCGGCCCGCCTCGCCGCCGCGGACCACGCCACGCCGGCCGCCCTGCGGGCGCGCGTGGCGTCGGCTGTGAGTACCCCTCCGGGCGTGGACGGCCTGCCGTCTGTGCGGCAGCTGCAAGATCTCGGCGAGCGGCATTCCCAGGCCAGCCTGGGAAGCAATGCGATCGCGGTCGGCTCGGCGGGCACGCGGGATCACAAGCACGGCATGCTGCTCGGGAACCCGCACTACCCGTGGCAGGGTGCCGACCGGTTCTTCGAGGTGCAGTTCACCATCCCAGGGAAGATGAACGTGGAGGGTGCCACGCTCGTTGGCCTGCCGCTGGTCGTGATCGGGTTCACCGCCACGATGGCGTGGAGCCTGACCGTCTCGACCTCGTGGCCGTTCACGCCTTATCAGCTGACGCTGGTGCGAGGGCACCCGACCCAGTACGTCTATAACGGCAAGCCGGTCGCGATGACCAGCCGGGCTGTCACCGTCGAGGAGGCATCCGCCGGCGGCGCGATCCGCAAGCTCAGGCACACCGTGTGGTACACCCGCTACGGACCGGTGATTAAAGGGCTCGACGGACTGCCGCTGCCGTGGAACACCAAGACCGCGTTCGCGCTAGACGACGCGAATGCGGGCAGCCTGCGGCTGCTCAGCCATTTCCTGGCCACCGACGAGGCGGGCTCGGTGGCGCAGGAGCTGTCGATCCTGAAGAAGTACGAAGGCCTGCCGTTCGTCAACACCGTGGCCGCCGACTCGGCCGGCCACGCCCTGTACGCCGACATCATGGCGATTCCTGACGTCACCAACGCCAAGGCAGCCCGATGCGACACCGCCCTGGGCGCGGAGACGTTCCATCTGCTCGGGCTGCCGGTGCTTGACGGCTCCCGCCGGTCGTGCGCCTGGGGCACGGACCGCGGCTCCGCGGTGCCGGGCATCTTCGGCCCGGCAAGCGAGCCCAGCCTGATGACCAGGGACTTCGTGGAGAACTCCAACGACAGTTACTGGCTGGCCAACCCCGCTCACCCGCTTACCGGCTACGCCGCCATCATCGGCGGCGCCTCCCCGCCTGGCACCGACATCGGGCTGCGCGCCCGCAGCGCGCTGGCCATGGTCACGGGCCGGATCAGCGGCACCGACGGGCTCGGGCCCCCCGGATTCACCTTCCAGGACATGAAGAACCTGATGTTCTCCGACATCCAGTACGGCGCCTTGCTCGTCAAGCCGCAGCTGGTGGACATGTGCCGCTCCTTCCCCGGCGGCCTGGCCCCCACTAGCAGCGGAGGCACCATCAGCGTTGGCAACGCGTGCAGCGTCCTGGCCGCATGGAACGGCCGGGAGGACATCGGCTCCCGCGGCGCGGTGCTATTCCGCGTCTTCTGGGATAACGCCCTGGCCTCTCCGCCAGGCCCGTGGTCGACCCCGTTTAACCCCGCCAGCCCGCTCAGCACACCCAGCGGGCTGGACACCTCAAGCAGCGGTGTCCAGCAGGCATTCGGTGACGCCCTCTCGACCTTGACCGCGGCGCAGATTCCCTACAACGTCCGGCTTGGCGCTGTTCAGTACGTCACGCGCAACGGCAGGCAGATCCCGCTACCTGGCGGGCCCGGCGACCCGAACGGCGAGTTCAACGCGATTTACCAGAACCTGTTGCAACCCGGGTCGGTTCCGTCCGCAGGCTCCAGCTACATCCAGGCAGTCACCTGGGCCTTCGGGGACTCCTGCCCGCAGGCCGCCACCTTGCTCACCTACTCACAGTCCGACAACCCCAACTCCCCCTACTACGCCGACCAGACCGAGCTGTTCTCCCGCAGTCATCTGGTCACCGCTTACTTCTGCCCCGACCAGGTAGCCGCCCACACCATCTCCGCCGAGGTCCTGACCGGCAGCTAAGCCGAGCGGGCGAACCCTGCCATCGTGGCCGGCCCGGGCGTTCAACTGCGGGTACCGAAGCAGTTGAACGCCCGATCGTCGCCACCGCTGCTGCGGGCGAGAATGCCTGGCCACGATTCGTCCGCTGGCCCGGCCAGGCCCGCCCGCGGGCCTTCTCGTTCCTGACTTTCCTGGAGGCTGCCTTGGGAGCCCTGGACATCGTGGCCGCGGCCGCCCGCGCGGCCGCCGCATACGGTGTCGACCAGGAGACGGCGATGCTCGCGGCGCAGCTCAAGGTGGCGTCGGTGGTGACCGGAGTCCCGGACCTGTACGCGGGCGAGGAAACCTGGCGGGACCTGGTCGCGCGCGTAGCCGAGCACGAGGGCCGTGCCGAGGCGATCGCAGCCTGGCAGGGCGTGGCTGCCCAGCAATACGTGACCCCCGATACGGTGGCCGGCTGCCTGGGCACGGCCCTGCGCCGCTTGACCGAGACGCCGCACGAGCCGCACGATCGCGGCGGCCTGCTTGAGCCGGAGGCCATTGAGGCGCTCGTGGCGGACTCGGCGGGACCGCGCAGGCCCCTGCCGGACCGACGTCTCCACGAGCTGTTCGAGTACGGGGTTCGCTGCCACCCGGACGCGGTCGCCGCGGCCGCGGGCAACCGGAGCTGGACGTACCGGAAGCTAAACGGCTGCGCCAACAAGATTGCCAGGTCCCTGCGGCTGCGCGGACTGAACCCCGAGGATGTGGTCGCCGTCGCCGCCGAGCGGTCGCTGGAATGGCTCGCCGCGGTCCTCGCCGTCTTCAAGGCCGGGGGCAGCTATCTGCCACTGGAGCCGCACTTCCCTGCCGCGCGGATGGCCGCAGCCATGAAGCGCAGCGAGTGCAGGCGGGCGCTCGCCCAGCGCGGCATGGCGAACCTCGAAGAGGCGCTCGCGGACCTTGGCACGGCGGACCTTGGCGCGGTGGACCTGTTGCAGCTGGACGAGCTGCTGGCCGCGGACGTGGCCGAGGACGACCTGGGCCTGGCCGTCGCCGCCGATCAGCTTGCCTACATCTACTTCACCTCGGGTTCGACCGGCGAGCCCAAGGGCGCGATGTGCGAGCACGCCGGCTTCCTTAACCACGTCCTGGCCAAGATCGAGGATCTCGGCGTCCGAGCGGGCGACATCATCGCGCAGACCGCGCCGCAGTCCTTCGACATCTCGCTGTGGCAGCTGGTCTGCGCGCTCCTGGTCGGTGGCCGGACGCACATCGTCGAACAGGAGGTGATCCTGGACGCGGACCGGTTCCTTGGCACGCTCGCCGAGGCCAGCGTCCAAGTCGTCCAGCTCGTGCCGTCCTACCTCGACGTGGTCTTGTCGACGCTGGAAGAACGGCCCCGCGAGCTGCGGGCGCTGCGCTGCGCTGCCGTCACAGGCGAGGCGCTCAAGACCGAGCTTGCCCGCCGGTGGTTCGCGGCGTTTCCCGACGTACCGCTGGTCAACTGCTACGGCACCACCGAGGTCTGCGACGATTCGAACCACGGGGTCATGCACGCGGTTCCTGCGCACCACCGCGTGCCGCTGGGGCCGCCGCTGCGGAACATCCGGGTCTACATCATGGACGAGCGGCTGCAGCTGGTCCCGCGGGGCGCGCCGGGTGAGATCGTGGTCGCAGGCGTCTGCGTCGGTCGCGGCTACGTCAACGATGAGGCCAGGACCAGGGCCGTCTTCGCCCGCGACCCTTACCGGCCTGCCGACCGCATCTACCGCTCAGGGGACTTCGGCCGCCGCCTGCCCACCGGAGAGTTCGAGTACCTCGGCCGCCGGGACTCGCTGGTGAAGGTGAGCGGTTTCCGGATCGAAACCGGCGAGATCGAGAATCGGCTGATCCAGGTCCCTGGCGTCCGCGCCGCCGCGGTGGTGGTAGTCGGCTCGTCCGCGGCGCCGCAGCTTGTCGGCTACTACACCGGAGCGTCGGCCCCGGCCCCCGGCGAGGTGGGCAAGGCGCTGGACGGCATGCTGCCGCATTACATGGTGCCGCAGCGCATGTACCGCCTGGCGGCGCTGCCGCTCTTCGGCAACGGCAAGATCGACAAGAAGGCGCTGACCGCTCTGGCCGCGGCTGAAGCGGAGCGGATCGCCGGTACCGATCTGTTCGAGGCCCCCGAGACCGATACCGAGCGCCGGATCGCGGCCTTGTGGTCGGAGCTGCTGAAAGTCCCCGTCGAGCGGATCGGGCGGCGAACGGTGTTCGCCGAGCTCGGCGGTACTTCGCTGTCGGCCATCCGGCTGTCGATCGCGCTCGGCCGTCAGGTAACGGTCGGGGAACTGGCCCATACCCCGACCATCGCCGACGTTGCCGCGCTCGTGGACGGCAAGACGGCCGGGCGAACCTCGTTACCGCCGCCTGCTGGCCATCGAGAGCTCAACGGCCATCGAGAGCTCAAAGGGAGGCGGAACAGTGGATCCCACGACCCGTAGCGAGCCGGGCACTTCGGCGGTGGCGGAACCCGGTGCGCTGCCTGTCCTGCCCGCGAGCCACGGCCCGGCCTGGGCGGCCGGGCATCGCGCCGAGGTGCTCGCGCATGTCGACGAGTTCGGCGCGGCGATGCTGCGGGGGCTCGGCGTCGCGTCGGCAGCCGAGGTCGCCGCCGTTGCCGCTGCGCTCGGCGTCGAGCCGATGCCGGAGCGCGAGGGGTTCGCCCCGCGCAGCTCATACGCCGAGGCCGTCTACTCGTCGTCGCACTGGCCCCCAGACGAGCCCATGTGCATGCACAACGAGCGAAGCTATGCGGCACAGGTCCCTGGGTACGTGGTCTTCGGCTGCCTGACCGCCCCGGCGACAGGCGGGCGCACCGCGGTCGCGGACTCTCATCGCGTGCTACGCGGGCTCCCGCCGGAGCTTGTCGCGCCCTTCGAGGCAGGCGGCTGGGTGCTGACCCGCATGTACCACGAGATCGGCGTTCCGTGGACCTATGCCTTCGGGACACCGGATCGCGCCGAGGTCGACGCGTACTGCGCGGTCGCCGGGCTGGCGGCCGAGTGGCTGCCTGATGGCAGGCTGCGCACCAGGCAGCGACGGGCGGCCGTCGTGCCACATCCGCGCACGGGCGCCCTGAGCTGGTTTAACCAGATCGCGTTCCTCAACGAGATGACCCTCGATCCCGTGATCCGTGAGTACGTGGTCGATCTCTACGGGCCGGCTGGCCTTCCTTTCAACACCGCGTACGCGGACGGCTCGCCGGTGACCGCGCAGACCGTGGACAAGATCAACGAGGTCTACGACGCGGTCGCCGTCGGCGAGCCGTGGCAATCCGGCGACGTGATGATTGTCGACAACATCCGCATGGCGCATAACCGCGAGCCGTACTCCGGTCCGCGCGAGATCGTCGTGGTCTTCGGGGGTCCTGTCCGGCTCGCCGGCCATGTCCTGCCGCTTGGCCCGGCCACCGGCGGCCCGCCCGACTAGGCAGGCAGTTTTGTATTACACTGAGGACAGATATATCTGGTGCCCGGCCATTTAAACGGAGCCCCTGAAATCGGTCACTACATGCCCTTGTATCGACGCGGTACCTGGCAGTAGAAGGAACTCCACATGCTCGTACTTGGCCTGAGCGGGGCCTTTTCGCCCGAAGATGCTGACCTGGCACCCAATATGGACGGGTCGTTCCATGACGCCGCGGCGTGCCTGATCAGGGACGGCGAGCTGGTGGCCGCTGCCGAAGAGGAACGGTTCAACCGAATAAAGCAAACGAACAAGTTCCCGATAAACGCGGTTCGCGCGTGCCTTGACACCGCCGGGGTGGCGCCTTCCCAGATCGATGCCGTCGGGCATTATTTCGCGGAATATGCAGTAGATCTGGCACTCGACAGCATATATATCGATAACCCTGGGATTCCACGGCGCGCCTCCCGCGAGCTTATCACCGGATACCTAGGCGGCGAGCTTGGGATCGAGGTGCCATACGACCGCCTCCTGTACAGCGAGCACCACGTCTGCCACGCCATGTCTTCTTTTATCAGATCAGGCATGAAAGAGGCTTTGGTAGTGGTCATGGATGCCCAGGGGGAAAGAAATTCAACGACCATATACCGTGGCCGCAACGAGCAGCTCGCGAAGCTCGGTACTTACGGCGCCAGCAAATCGCTCGGGTGGTTCTATGAGGAAAGCATCCACCTGCTCGGCTATCGGCTCGGCGACGAGTATAAGGTCATGGGCTTGGCCCCGTACGGCAACCCAGCCACCTACCGTGACCTCTTTAGCTCGATGTATAAACTGCGCGATCAGGGTGATTTCGAACTCAAGATGGATCACAATGCCTTCCTGCTAAAAGGATTCGCGCCCCGCCGGGCGGGCGAGGAATTCACCCAGCAGCACCGTGATTTCGCCGCCGGCCTCCAGCACGTCCTTGAGGAGACCGCGATGCACGTGATCAGGTTCTGGGCGGAACAGACTGGGCTGGCCAGCCTGTGCTTCGTGGGCGGGGTCGCGCACAACAGCAGCCTCAATGGGCTGCTGCTCCGGTCCGGCAGGTTCAGGGAGATCTTCGTCCATCCCGCATCGCATGACGCCGGCGCGGCCGAGGGCGCCGCGCTCGCGGCCACCTATAAGCTCGGATCGTACCGGCCGGGCACGACTCCGCCCGCCCGGCCGCGATTGCGGTCCGCCAGCGTGGGTCCCGGGCTTGGTACCGCCAGCGAGATCGAGAAGCAGCTCATGGCGTGGGGTGACCTCGTCGAGTACTCACTTCCGGCAGATGTCGTCGCGGAGAGCGCGCGATTGCTGGCGAGCGGCTCCGTATTGGGCTGGGCCCAGGGACGATCCGAGTACGGGCCCAGGGCGCTCGGCAACCGCAGCATTCTCGCCGATCCCCGGCCGGCCGAGAATAAAGAGCGAATCAACTCCATGGTGAAGAAGCGGGAAGCCTACCGCCCCTTCGCCCCGGTAGTGACCCAAGAGGCGGCGGAAGAATATTTCCATATACCGACGCAGACGCAAGCGAATTATGAATTCATGTCCTTCGTGGTCGACGTACGCGAGAGCCGGAGGGCGGAGCTCGGGGCGGTTACCCACATTGACGGCAGTGCCCGGCTGCAGGTCATCGATCCGGATACCAACCCTCGGTACTACCGCCTGGTCCGGACGTTCGGCGAGCTGACCGGGACGCCGGTGCTGCTTAACACCTCGTTCAATAACAATGCCGAGCCGATCGTGCAGGACGTGCGGGATGCGCTGACCTGCTTCCTTACCACCGGGCTAGACATCCTGGTCATCGAGGATTTCCTGGTTCGCAAGCGACCGGATCGGGAACTTGCGTTCGACAACCTGATTCCCGAGTTCCGGCCGGTCACCCGGCTCGTCAAGCGGCTCAGGACTACACTCGACGGGAAGCGCGCCGTAGCCCATGAAATATACCTGGACCATCTGAAAGGCGCGCGCGCAGAGATATCAGCCGACGCCTTCGCGCTCTTGGAGACGGTGGACGGCGTGCGCTCGCTGGCATCGCTCTCAGTGACGGCGGGCGGGCTCGGCGACGACATCAGGCATGAGCTATACCGGCTATGGCAGGGCAGATTCTTCCTGCTACGGCCCGAGCGACTATAGGAGCCCGGGCAAACGTAGCGATGGTGGCGGGGACGTCTTTGTTCACGCGAACGCCATCTGGGAGTATGCCGACAGCCAGCCGGTGGCGCGGTAGTCCCCCCGCCACGTGAAGATGGCGGCACCCGATATTCCCTCATTCGCCGGCAGCCGCGTAGTGACGGCGCGTCCGCGTTCCAGGGACGTGATCCGGTGCGCCGATCCGTTCCAGATCGCTAGGACAGAACCACTTGGCCCGGCGGCCCGGACTTCGTCGCCGGCCATGTCAATCGCGGCGGCGGTTGCCCGCTCTCGCAATAGCGCCAGGTAGGCGACACCGTCGAGGTGGCAGTCACGGGGCCGGCCCGCCACCGGGTGCTCACGTCTTTAGCTCGGTCCCGCCGGCAACGCCCCGGCCCCTGTCAGCAGCCATCGGGAATTCCGGCGTCGGCGAGCCCGCGCCGCCGCAGCCAGCCGGCGCACGCAGCCAGCCGACGTCACGGCACGGTCCCGCTGACACGCCTGGTTCATCACCATCACCCCTTTCGTTCCGCCTGTCGCGCCGACGCCGGCCTGGTCAATGTGCCATCCACCCGGCCGGACCGGACCAATCCGCCATTCATCCAGCCAGAACGATCATGGCCTGTGACGTGAGCTGACCAAGTGGCCCATGGGACGACATCTCGTCCGGCCAGGGCCGCGCCAGGGCCGCTCCAGGCCGGCAGCCGCGGAGCCGGCGCCCGGATTGCATGCTTTGCCCTGCCGGGCGGGCGCGCAGAACCCCAGCATGGGGCCGGACTCGAGCCGGACGGCAGCCAGACAGGACAGCGCCCCGCGACACGACCCGGGCGAAGATCAACTCAAGCTAAGTGGCATTGCGTCAAGATCGGATAAATCGCCCGACGTGACGGCGTTCCGCACGGCTACCTTCATCACGGACGTCTCTCAGTCGTATTCGCCGCCCGGATAATCGTCCGTGATCATGAGGAATGCCGGCGTGGGCGGTGGGCCTTGGCGCAGAATCGACTATGATCACCTGGTTTGACTACTGATAGATGACAATGCAAAGGCCCTGGGTCGCGAGCGCGTACCTAACGGGCTGTTCCGCGCTTACGGCCAGACCCGGTGCACGCGCGCTTGGCGTATGTACCTTGACAGTTACGTAACCAACTCTCGGTACATTCGCGTCATGGAAACTGTCCTGCGGGCGCTGGCCGACG
>JASIBM010000003.1 GCA_030045175.1 Streptosporangiaceae bacterium
GACGCGGAAGAAGGGCCCGGCGAGGGTCCGCCGGAGGGCGAGGCCGCGCCGTCCGAGGAGGCTGCGAAGCACCGCGCCGCGCCGGTAGCGGTAGACGGCCCGATGAGCTCAGAGCGCCTGGGGGAGGCGCTGCGCGCCGGGCTACTGGCCGCGACGTCCGGGAACGGCATGAGGCTCCCCGAATCCCACGGGCAGGAGCGATTCGTGGCCGTGGTCCTCACCAAGGGCTCGGAGCGCCCTGCCGAGTACTGGCTCGTCGACCTGCGCGAGGCCACGGTCACCGCGGTGGGCAAGGAGGCGCAGGAGGACTCGGACTGGGACGTGATCGGGTCGCTGGAGACGTGGGAGCAGGTCATCGACCAGCGGGTCAATCTCAGCGTGGCGCTGCGCGCCTGCAGGCTCCGCTATTGCGACAACGGCGAGACAACCCCCCTGGCCGCCGACTCCCGCGTCTCGCTGATGGGCCACCTGCTCGGCCTCGGAACCTGGAGGTGAGCCGCCAAGGTCCCGTCGTGGTGTTGTCCTATCCCTATTCGGGCGCCGAACGGGTCCAGGGTGCCCTTGCCGCCGGCACCGACCTGGCGTGCACATCTGGCACGGGCATCATCCCGCTGTGCACCGCTGCCGCGGAAACCTGGCTGCGGGTAGAGGCCAGGAATGGGCGCGCCATGTCGCGGCTCGCCCTGGTCACCGTGCGGAACCTGGTCACGGCTCAGGTCACCGCGATCCTGGCGGCCGCCAGCAGTACCCGGTGGTGCGAGCTGTCGACCGCCCCCGCCAGCGCTATCGAGCCGTTCCTCCAGGTTTTCCCCAGCGCGCAGTTCTTGTGCGTGCACCGCTCGTGCGTCGACGTGATCCGCGCCGGCGTGCGCGCGAACCCCTGGGGGGTACAGGGCCAGGGCGTGATGCCTTACCTGCTGAGCCACCCAGGCAACAACGTCGCAGCGCTGGCCGCGCACTGGGCCGGCTCGGCTGAGCAGCTACTCGCCTTCGAGGACGCCAACGGCGAGATCACCCACCGCGTCCGCTACGAGGACGTCGAGGCCGACGCGACGGAGGCACTGGCCGCTATCCGGATATCGCTGGAGCTGGAAGCCTCGCCACGCGACGACGTGCTCTTCGACCCGCCCGGCCAGGACGAGCCGGAGACGACGCCCGCCCAGCCCGAGCTGCAAGTGCCCGTCGAGATGATCCCCGAGCCGCTGCGCGAGCGCATCGCCCGCCTGCACGCCCGGCTCGGCTACCCGCCGCCCAGGCCACGGGCACCCAGCGGGAGCTGAGGCTCGATCGAGGCCGCCGCTAACGGACGGCCACCTGGCGCGACGACCGCGCCCGGCTGGCCGACAGCGCGGCCGCGATCACCATGAACGCCATCGAGGCGTAGAACGCCGAGTGCAGCCCGGTCGTGAACGCCGCCGCCAGCGCGCCGTGCAGGCGCGTGGTGCCCACGAAGATCGCGAAGGCAAGTCCCTTGGAGATCGACCTGGAGGCGATCAGGATCGCCATCGCGAACGAGAAGACCATCCCGACGTTGGCGAAGGTGCGCAGCATGCCCGAGGCGATCCCGAATACCGACGGCGGGCTCGCCTTCATCACCGCCGAGCTGTTGGCCGGGAAGAACGCGCTCGCCCCGATCCCGTTGATCACGCTGGCGACGACCACCAGCCACAGCCCGGACGTCAGCGACAGGTGCGCGTACAGCAGCAGCGAGATCACCTGGGTCGCGAGGCCCGCGGTGGCTGGGATGACCGGGCCGACCTTGTCCGCGAGCCGGCCGGCGAACGGGCCGATCGCCGAGCCGCCGACGTAGCCGGGCACCAGCAGCAGCGAGGCGTGAATCGGGCTGAGGCCGCGCGGGCCCTGCAGGTACATGATGACCAGGAACAGCACCGCGAAGTTCGCCACGCCCTGGAAGAACGACGCCAGCAGCGACGGGGTCATCGCGGGGATCCGCAGCAGCGACAGGTCCAGCATCGGCTCGGCCTGCCTGCGCTCGATCAGCACGAAGGCGACGAGCAGCACGAGGCCGCCAGCCAGGTACCCGGCGACGGTCGCGTCGAACGACGTGGTCGCCAGCCGCGTCATCGCCCAGAGCACCCCGAACAGGCCCAGGCCGAGCGCCAGCATCCCCGCGACGTCCAGGTGCCGGGCACCCCGGTCACCCGTGTCCCGCAGCACGCGGGTCGCCAGCACCAGCGCGGCCGCGCCGATCGGCACGTTGATCCAGAAGATCCACCGCCACGGCACGTACGTGACGATCAGCCCGCCCAGGACGATGCCGAGCACGGCGCCGATGCTCCAGCCGACCGCGTTGTACCCGTAGGCCCGGCCGCGGCGTTCCGGCGGGAACAGGTCGGCGATGACCGCGCCGCTGTTGGCCGTGATGAACGCCCCGCCGATCCCCTGGAGCACGCGAAAGCCGATGATCGACGCCTCGTTCCACGCCAGGGCGCACGCGAAGGAGCCGAGTATGAAGATGAGGAAGCCCATCTCATACATCCGGACCCGGCCGAACATATCGCCGAGCCTGCCCACCTGGGTCGCGAGCAAGGTGATCACGAGCAGGTAGCCGATCACGACCCAGACGACCGAGGCGAGGGCGACGTGCAGCGCCTGGCGGATCTCCGGCAGCGCCAGCACCACGATCGTGGTGTCGACCGCGGTGATCAGCACGCCGGTCATCACCACGATCATCGCCAGCCCGGTGCGCGACGCGGTCCGCGCCTGCCCGCCCGCGCCAGGCGCGGCGGCCTCCTGGCCCGCGACCTGCTCCCTCGCCATGCGGCTGCCCCCCTCCGCCAACACAATCGCGCGGCCACTGCCGCCAAAGAGCACCGTAGCGCCGTCGCTGGGCAGCAGCGAACTCGGCCAGCCTTGTACCGGTAAGGTGCATTCATGCCGCCAGGCGTGACGTCACCCTGGGCAGATCAGCCGTTACCTCAGGGGTGGCGGAGCCCGGCCACTGACAGTGCGGGCCGCACTGGACCCGACGGCCGCGGCCCGCCCGCCCAGTCCTTGGCCCAATGCCATTTAGCCCGGGTTGACCTTCGTCCGGTCGTGTCGCGCGGCGCTGCCCTGTCTGGCAGCCGTCCGCCCCGGGTCCAACGCCGCCATGGGGTTCTGCGCGCCCCGTCGGACAGGGCAAAGCATGCATTCCGGGCACCGGCGCCGCCGCTGCCGGCCTGGCGCGG
>JASIBM010000252.1 GCA_030045175.1 Streptosporangiaceae bacterium
CTGCCCGGCACGACCCGGACCTCGACCTCCGGCAGGTAGCGCAGCACGATCCCGCAGTCATCGGTCGCGCTGAACGCGGCCGCCTCCGGATCGGCGGCCGCTAGCTGGTAGGCCCGGCGGATCACGGACAGGCGGAAGCCCTGCGGGGTCTGGCACCTGCCGAGCGACTCGCGCGGCGGGATGGCGGTCAGCACGCCGTCGGCGAGCTCCGCGATCGTGTCCGTGGTCGGCACGACGACGCCGAGCGCCTGGCAGCGCGCTAGGCCGGCGACGCAGTCGGCGATGATGCGCTGGTCGACCAGGGGCCTGGCCGCGTCATGGAACAGCACGTTGCAGTCGGCGGCGCTAGCCCGGGGGGGCGACCCCCCGGAACCCCCCGCCTGCGCCGGGTAGGAGCGGCTGAGCAGGTCGATCGCGCAACGGGTCGACCCAGGCCGGTCGGCTCCGCCGGGGATGATCTCGCTGACCTTGGGGTACCTGTCACCGAGGATTCGCTTGGCGTCGGTCACGAAGTCGGCGGGCATGACCACGATGATCTCGTCAACGCCTGGCGCCTGGTCAAACGCGGCGACACAGTGCTCAACCAGCGTCCGCCCGGCGAGCAGCTGCAACTGCTTCGGCACGGCACCGCCGAGACGCAGGCCAGCGCCTCCGGCCAGGACGACGGCGACTGTTCGCATGACGGCGACCCTACCCATCCGATCGTCGTGATCGTGCGGGGCGGGCGCGGGCAGGCCGATCTAGAGTACGTTGAGTGATTTCTTGATTACGTTGAGCGTATGTTGCTTAAATTGGGGGCCGATCATCACCGGACCACGGCAGCCGTCCAGCGGAGCTATCGCTGCCGGCGGCACGTCAGCCAGCCGGGCTGGCCCCGGCCAGCGACTAGCCTGGCTCGCCCAGGACGCGGTCCTGATCGCCTGCGATTGGCTGGCCGGGCTTACCGACTGGGCCGGGAGCCGTGCCCTCGCCGCCAATACCCTGGCCGGTGCCTCGTTGCTGCTCGCCCTGTGCGGTTCCGCCTGGTTCAGCGGCGGCACGAGCTCCATCGGGGGGGCATGGGGAGGTCGTCCCCCGGGGCCGGGCCCGGACATCATCGGTGGCGTGGCCGCGACCTGCGGCTGGCTGCTCGCGCGGGCTGTGGCCCTGGGCCTCGCGACGCCGCCTGCCGACGTGACTGGCCGGGAGTTTGCCCGGCTGTTCGCCATCTGCTCCGTGGTCGGCGAGTGCGCCATCTACGGCGGAATGGCCGCGGGCGGCCGGGCGGGCGGGCCGATTGGAATGTGGCCGCTGGCGGTCACGACGATTGTCTCGGTCGCGCTCACGCAGATGCTCATCGCGTGCGGTGGCGCGGCGGCTGATGGCGGCGCGGCCAGGGCCATCGCGGGGAACTCGGTGGCCTGGCGGTGGATCGGGCGGATCCTCCCGCCCCAGGCAGGCCTGCGGGTGGCGGTTGCCGTGGTGGCGCTCCTCATCGGCGGGCCGTGGGTGGCCCTCGCCTGCGTGCTGGCGGTCGAGGTGGCGTCGATTGGCGTGGCCGGCTGGCGGCTTGGCAAGTTCGCGCGGGAGCTGTCCGCCTTGCGCTCGCCCCCGGGTGTCCTTGAGGCTCGGCTCGTGGCGAGGAGCAAGCTGGTGATGGCTTGCCGGGATGACGGCGCGCTCGCGCGCTGGGCGGGGCGGCTCGTGCGCGGAAACATCATCCCGTTGCCGCCGATCTGCGCGGGGGTCGGCGCGGTCGCGCTGCTAGCCGTGCTTGGCCTAGGAGGCCTGCCTGCCATCGTCGCCCCCGCTCCGGTCATGGCGCTGCTTGTCGCCGCCCCAGGCTCGGCTCATCCGCACGACGGGCCAGCCGACTGGCTGGCGCCGGTCCTGCTCGCCCTCGGCCAGTACACCTACCTGGCTGCCCTCGGCTTCGGCAGGCAGGTGCCAGGCCCCATCGTCTTCGCGCTATGCGCGGCGACGGCCACCTGGTACGCCAGCCTCGCGGCGGCGCCGGTCGCTGGCCGGCCGGACAAGGTCAGGCCGGCGGGCGGGCTTGGCTGGGAGTCGCGGATGCTCGCCGTGACCTTCGCCGCGATGGTGGGATTCGCCAGCGTCGGGTATCTCGCGATGTCGGTGTATCTTGGAGTGCTCATCTGCCGGAGGGTCGG
This sequence comes from Streptosporangiaceae bacterium, assembly GCA_030045175.1. Lineage (GTDB taxonomy): Bacteria > Actinomycetota > Actinomycetes > Streptosporangiales > Streptosporangiaceae > Chersky-822. Next base: position 2,151 of record JASIBM010000252.1, read on the forward strand.
GTTTGGCTATCCGGCCCCGGTATGGGCGGCCACGTGAGGTTAACTCTGACCGAGGGAGGGCGACGGCCGGTGATCGGCATGGTGCTGGCGGCCGGCGCGAGCCGGCGGCTGCGCCCCGACACGGACACGCTGCCCAAGGCGCTGCTCCCGGTGCTCGGGCCGACCACCATCTTGGACATCGTGCTGCGCAATCTCGCCGAGGTCGGCCTGTCCGAGGTCGTCATCGTGGTCGGCTACGCGGCCGAGGTGGTCGCTGATCGCGTTCCGGCGCTCGAGCGCGCATCAGGGCTGGCCATCGAGCTGGTGCGGAACGACCGCGCGGAGGAATGGAACAACGCTTACTCGCTCTGGCTCGCGCGTGAGCACTTCGCGCGGGGAGTGCTGCTTTCCAACGGTGACACCGTGCACCCGGCGAGCGTCGAGAAGACGCTGCTCGCAGCCGCGGCCCGCGCCGGAGATGCGAGCCGGCTGATCATCGCGATCGATGACGTCAAGCAACTCGGCGACGAGGAGATGAAGGTCGTCCTGGACGGCAGCGGGCTGATGCGGCGGATCACCAAGATGATGGATCCGGCGGACGCCCATGGTGAGTACATGGGCGTCACCCTCATCGAGCCGGGGGCTGCCGCGGGCTTGGCCGGCGCTCTCGAGGTTACCTGGCGGCGTGACCCTGGCCTGTACTACGAAGACGGGTTCGCCGAGTTCGCCGGCCGTGGCGGCGAGGTTCACGCGGCACCAATCGGCGCCGTGGAGTGGGTGGAAGTGGACGATCACGCCGACCTTCGGCGAGCCAGGCAGATCGCCGATCGCTGCTGAAGGGTCGCCAGATCGCGGGTAGCCTAGGCAGTTCACATCGAGGAGGGTCATGCCGCTGCTCGCGCGAATGCTCGCCGCCCCGCTGGTCATCGACATCAGGCGCGGGGCGATCGCCGGGCTCGGCTCGCTGCTCGCCCAGCACAACATCGCGCCGGACGGCCGGCTGGCTGTGGTGGTCGGCCCGGGCCAGGGCGACGCTATCGTGCCCAGCCTGCACGTCGAAGCGGAGGTGTTCCGTATTGCCGACGGCAGCTATGGCGGCGCCGTCGAGCTGGGAGCCAAGCTCAGGGCCGGCGACTACGCGGCGGTCGCTGGCGTCGGCGGTGGCAAGACCATCGACGTGACCAAGTTCGCGGCGCTGCACGCTGGGCTGCCGATGGTCTCGGTGGCGACCAGCCTGTCGCACGACGGGATCGCCTCGCCGGTCAGCACGCTCGAGCACCCAAACGGCCGGGGATCGTACGGGGTGATGTCGCCCGTCGCCGTGGTGGTCGATCTTGACAGGGTGCGGGCGGCACCGGGTCACCTGGCCACGGCCGGGGTCGGCGACGCGGTGAGCAACCTGTCGGCGATCGCCGACTGGGAGCTGTCGGCGGCCGACACCGGCGAGCGGGTCGACGGGCTAGCCGCCGCCATGGCCAGAACCGCCGCGCAGGCCGTGCTGCTACAGCCAGGGCCAGAGCGCACCGACGAATTCCTCACTGTCCTCGCTGAAGCACTGATCATGTCCGGGATGGCGATGGCGGTCGCCGGGTCGAGCCGCCCGGCGAGCGGCGGCGACCACGAGATCATGCACGCGATCAATCAGCTATACCCTGGCACGGCCAGCCATGGCGAACTGGCCGGCCTCGGCGCGCTCTTCTGCGCGCACCTGCGCGAGGACAAGGAGCAGTTCGCGGCGATATCGTCGTGCCTGATGCGGCACGAGCTGCCCCGGATCCCGCAAGACGTGGGCCTGACGCAGGAGCAGTTCGCCCGTGCGGTCGGGCATGCCCCGGCCACCCGGCCCGAGCGGTACACGATCCTGGAGCGGCTCGCCATGACCGAGCCCGAGGTGAGCAAGCGAGTGGATGAGTATGTCCGGGCCATCGCTGGCTAAACGGAAGAGGCCCCCTGGCCCGTCGATTGCTGACCGGAGGGAAAGTGCCAGGCCGACGCTTGCTGACCTAAAGGAGAAAGGCCAGCCGCAGGCGGTGCTCGACCGGCTGAACGATGAGCACTGGCTCGGCCGCCTGTACGGGCGAAGGCTCTCGCCGTACGCGACCTGGGTCTTCGCCCGCCTGCGCTGGTCACCGAACGCCGTCACGGCGGCCTTCATCGTGTGCGGCGTCGCGGCCGGCGTGGTGATCGCCTTCGGCGGGCTGGCCACGGCTGTCGTCGGCGCCGTGCTCGTTCAGCTTTACCTGATCTTTGATTGCTCCGACGGGGAGCTGGCCAGGTGGGCTGACAGGAAGTCGGTCGGCGGCATCTACCTGGACGGCGTCGGGCATTACCTGGCCGAGAGCGTGCTGCTCGCCGGGCTGGGCTGGCGGGCGCAGGGCCACCTGACCGTGACCGGCGGCTACGTGACAGCTGGCGTCGCAGCCGCGCTGCTCGCCATGCTGGTCAAGGCGGAAACGGACAACGTCGTCGTCGCCCGCGCGAAGGCCGGGCTGCCCGCTAGTCACGATGACGCGGCGCTCGCGCCGGCCAGGACGGGCCTGGCGCGCGTGCGCAGGCTGGCCAGCGTGCTGCGGGTGCACAGGATCACCCAGGCGGTAGAGCTCTCGCTGCTGATACTGGTGGCCGCGGTGATCGACGCTGTCCGCGGCGGCCTGACCGCGACCCGCGTGCTCTTGCTCGCGTGCCTGGTCGTGGCCGCCCTGATGGTAGTGGCCCACCTGGTCGCGATCATGGCGTCGAGGCGGTTGCGTTGAACTTACGTTTTGACCGCGGCAGGTTCGAGAGGATGCTCACGCAGCGAGGGGAGGTTAAAACGTAAGTTGAAGCTGTCGATTGTGATCTTGACCATGGGCAACCGGCCCGCCGAGCTGACCAGGGCGGTCGAGAGCACCGCGGCGCTGCGGGCGGCGGGTGCCGAGCTCGTCGTCGTCGGCAATGGCGCCGACGTCCCGCCGGTGCCCGAGGACGCGGTGACCATCAGGCTCGCCGAGAACGCCGGGGTGGCAGGCGGGCGAAACGCGGCCGTCCGCGCCTGCGCAGGCGATGTGGTGCTGTTCCTCGACGACGACGGCTGGTACCCCGATCCAGCGAGCCTGGGCGAGCACCTGGTGACCAGGTTCGCCGCTGATCCATCGCTCGCCGTCATCTCGTTCCGCGTGCTCGACCCCGAGGGCGGGCCCGGGGCCCGCTGGCATGTGCCTCGGCTGCGGGCCAGCGACCCCGAGCGATCGTCTGTCGTGACGACGTTCGCCGGGGGAGCGTGCGCTATCAGGCGGTCCGCCTACCAGGAAGCCGGCGGCCTTCCTGACGCGTTCTTCTTCGGGCACGAGGAGACCGACCTGGCCTGGCGGCTGATCGACCTGGGTTACCGGCTCGAGTACGACGCGACAGCGACCATGTGCCATCCCGCGGTGCACAACGCCAGGCACGCGACCTGGTACCGGCTCGAGGCGAGAAACCGGGTCTGGCTGGCGCGCAGGAACCTGCCATGGCCGCTGGCGGTCGGCTACCTGGCGGACTGGATGCTGCTGACCGTGCTGCGTGAGCATTCGGTCTCCGCGCTGCGCGCGTGGTTCGCCGGATTCGCCGAGGGCTGGCGGACCGACGCGGGCCGGCGCCAGCCCGTGTCGCCGCGCACCGTGTGGCGGATGACCAGGGCGGGTCGCCCCCCGCTGATCTAGCTAAGGCCGCGGGCTAGCGCATGAACGCGCTCTTGTTGCTCTTCCCGCACACGTTCGTGTTGCCGGTGTAGCCGCCGTACTCGGACGTCAGGTTGCCTAGCGGCTTGGCCGAGCTCTTGGCCACCAGCGCCGTGAAGTCCTTGCCGAGTATCAGGTCCACCGTGCCAGCGGGGACCGAGCTCACCTGCTTCAGCGTCACGTCGCTGAGCTGCGCAGCCACCGTCTGCGCGGCCGCGAGATCGGCTGCCGACCGGTATTCGATGACCGACTTGGCGTAGTTGTAGTCGAACGCGCCAGACGGGGTTGTCGCTCCCGTCGAGCCGAGCACGTGGAAGCCGCGCCCGGTCAGCGCCGTCGCTGTCTTGCCAGCGATGCCGTTCACGCCGGAGCCGTTCAGCACCTCGACGTTCACCTTGGCGGCGCTGAGCAGCTTGACCGCCGGCCCCTTCGTGCCCTGCTTGGCCTTGACGATCTTGGGCAGCTTGGTGTCGTGGATGATCGCGCTGAACAGGCCAGGATCCTGGGTCTCGTCGAGGCTCACCCAGTTGGGGTTCGGCTGGTACGTGACCGTTGGCACCTCGACGAACTGGATGTTCTTGCGCGAGATCCCGGCCATGCCGCTGACGATGTCGACAATCTTGCCCTGGGTCAGGCCGGTGTCGGTGGTCAGCGCGTGCGCTGCGGTGATCGCGTGGATGACCGAAAGGGTCTTGGAGATGCTGTCGAGCACGTGGCTGCGCAGGATCTTCTGGACCAGCGCGACCATCAGCAACTGGTCGCGCTGGATTCGCTGCAGGTCAGAGCCGAGACCGAAGCCGTCGCGCAGCCGCCAGAACTCGAGCGCCTTGTAGCCCTTGATCAGGTGCCGGCCGGCGGCGAGGTGGAAGTGGTCGTAGTAGTGCGCGTGGATCGCATAAGGCAAGCAGACGTCCACGCCGCCGAGCGCATTGATCACGCTGATGAAGCCGGTGAAGTCGAGCTCGACGAAGTCGTCGATGTGGATGTCGGTCACGTACTCGAGGGTGTGCCACAGGCACCCGGGCCCGCCGTAGGCGAACGTGCTGTTGAGCTGCTCCACGCCCGGCTGCGCCGCCTGGCCGCCGAAGCCAGGCTCGGGATAGCACTTCAGGATCGGAACGGTCGTGTCGCGCGGGAAGCTGAGCACCGCCATCTTGCTCTGGCCAGGCGAGATGTGCGCGATCATGACCGTGTCTGAGCGCTGCCCGCTGATGCCCTTGGAGCCGCCGATCGCGCCGTTCTTGCCCGACCGGCTGTCCGACCCGATGAGCAAGATGTTCATCGCGTTCGGGTCCTTCGGCGGGCGCTTGCCTGGCTCCACCACGTCGATCTGCTTGATGCTGTCCCAGACGATGCGGTACTTCACATACGCGTAGAGGGTGGTGCTCACCAGGATCACGGCGACGCCGATCGCCGCCCAGCCCATGAGCAGCATGCGGCGTGAGTACCGCCGCGAGCCCCAGTCCTTGCGCGGGCCCCGAGCGCGATTAGAGCGCGGGCCGAAGCGCATGTCGGTCCTCCGAGCGACGCAGTCCGGCGGACGCGAGCGCGCTCGCCGTTGTCCGCGGCCCATGGTACTGCCTTCGGCGCGGATAAACGGCGCTATCGATGACCCCGAAAGTCAAGTGGGGTAAGGCGTGTCCCGGCGCGCGGAGGCGTGCCCACTCGGGTGGTCGCCCTAGAGTAATGGTCGTGTCCCCCTCCTCCGAGCCAACCGCAGGCGAGAGCGCGAACGGGTCGCCGTCGCCGGCCGAGGCGGTCGGAGCGGAGGCTAGGCCGCCAGCTGGCGCCGCGGGAACGGCCGATGGGCCGGGTGAGGCCGGGCAGACGGTGGCCGGGCAGACGGGTGGTGCCGCGCAGGTCGTGGCCGGGCCTTCGGCCGAGGCACTCAACGCCGTGGCGGGGCGGCGCAAGATCGCGAAGCGGGGCGATGCCGCGAAGCGGGGCAATAGCGCGAAGCGGGACGATAGCGCGAAGCGGAGCGACACCAAGGTCCTGACGATCCGGATGGCTGTGCCGCGCCTGCCCGGGCGGTCGCGCGGGCAGGGCAAGGCAGGCAAGGCCGCCCAGACGACGGACAACCTAGCCGTAGCGGACGTCAGGGCTGCCAGGACGTCGGACGCGGTTGGCCGCGGCTTCGCCAGGCTCACCGTGCTGCCCGCGATCGCCGTGGTGGCGTGGCTGCTGCCGGGCTTGCCGTTGTTGCTGGCGGGGGAGTTCCTGCCGGTGCCTGAGCTGCTGGTAGCCGCGCCGCTGTTCGCGGCGCTGGCGGTTAACGTGCTGCACCGGATGCCCGCTCACTGGCCCGTTGACCTGCCGGGCAAGGCTCGCGACCGCAGCTGGATGGCGTGGCTCGGCGCGCTCGGCACCGCGGCTGTCGCCGCGGCGTTTACCGTGTGGCAGCTCGCGCTCAGCTCACCTTCGGTGATCGCGACCCGAACGCCCGGGGCTTATTTCCAGGCCGGATACTGGATCGCCCAGCACGGATCGCTGCCGATTCCCGCTTCGCTCGCCGCCTTCGGCGGTGCGCACCCCGGGCTGCACGTGTCAAGCTCCGGATTCTTCCAGTCCGGCGACTCCGTGGTGCCTGCGGTCAGCGCCGGGTTGCCGATGCTCCTGGCCAGCGGGTTCTGGACGAGTGGCATCGGCGGTGGCGCGGTGGTCGGGCCGCTGCTTGGCGGCCTGGCGGTGCTATCGTTCGGCGGGCTGGCCGGGCGCCTGGCGGGCCGGCACTGGGCGCCGGTCGGCGCGCTCGTGCTCGCGCTGACCCTGCCCGAGATCTACGTCAGCCGGGACGCGTTCAGCGAGCCTGCCGTTCAGATCCTGCTGTTCGGCGGGCTCAGCCTGGTCATCGACGCGCTTACCCTCGGCCGCAAATCCGAGGCGCCAGAGCAGGCGACAGCCGGCGCCCCGCAGGCCGACGCGGATGTCCCCCAGGCCAGTGCCGACATCGCCCAGGCCAGCGCCGACATCCCCCAGGCCAGCGCCGCGGGGGGTTCTGGGTTCGCGGCCCGCGTGCGCCGCCTGGTCAGCTGGCCGGCCAGGGTGCGCTGGGGCGCGCTACCGTCGCGGGTGGCCAGCTGGCTGGTGCCCGAGCTCATGCTCGCGGCGCTCGGTGGCCTCGCCCTCGGCCTGACCAGCCTGCTCAGCATCGGCTCGCTGGTCTACCTCGTTCCGGTCATCATCGTGACGGGAATCCTCCTAGTGGCAAGGCCGACGCCAGGGCTTGCGTTCTGCTTGGGATTGGACGTAGGCGTCGGGTGCGGCATCGCGGCCGGGTACCTACTCGCCCTGCCGCTCATGGACTCCCTCGCGCCGACACTTGAGGCACTCGGGCGCGACATCGGCGGTGCGGTCTTGCTTACCATCGTCGCCGTGCTTGTGCTGCGTCGGCCCGGACCGCGCGGGTTCGTGCGCCGGGCGGTCGCGAGGCGCCCGCTGCGCTGGCTGCCCGGGTTCGGCGGCCTGGTCGTGCTCGCCACGATCGCAGCGCTGGCGGTGCGTCCCTCGGTGCAGACCGTGCGACGGGCGCTCGGGCGATCCGAGGTGGACTTCGTCGCCGCGTTGCAGCGGATGAGCGGGCTGCACGTCGACCCGACCAGGCTGTACTCCGAGTACACGCTGTACTGGGTGATCTGGTACGCGGGCGCGGCGACCGTGCTGCTTGGCGGGTTCGGCGCCGCCTTGCTCGCGCGCCGCTGCGTGCGCACCCTGCTGACCTGGCGCGACCAGTCGGGTACCGGGCTAGCCTGGGC